>CALFMR010000457.1 GCA_937880585.1 uncultured Acidobacteriota bacterium | reverse complement strand
CGCCGCAGGTCGATATGCAGCAAGCCATGCTCCAGCTTGGCGCCACGCACCTCGTCGACGTCGCGACGCTCACGGGCCCCTGCATTGTGGCGCTCGGCCGGCACGTCTCGGGTTTGTTCGGCACGCCAGACGAGTGGGTCGCGACGGTCCGCAGCGCCGCCACGCGTGGCGGCGATCGCGTGTGGCCGCTACCGATTTACGACGAAGCTCGCGAGGAAATGCGCAGCGAGATCGCGGACCTGGTGAACGCCGGCGGCCGCGCGGGCGGCGCGATCACGGCGGCTGTGTTCCTCCGCACATTTGCGGGCGATCGGCCGTGGGCGCACCTCGATGTCGCCGGTACGGCCTGGAGTGATACCAAGCAGCCCTATCAGCCGAAGGGATCGACGGGCGTCGCCGTCCGAACGCTTATCGAGCTTGGGATGACGGGGGCAGACTCCCCTTCGAAGTGAACGGATTCACCGACGGCAGGTGATCCGCCTCGGGCGGACGTCGTCGATTCCAGGCGAGGAGCAGGCCAGACAGCACGGCGCCGAGCACCATGGCAAGCAGCAGGAGCACGGCCGTGAAGGCCAGCGAGCCCCAGACGACCTCCCCGAGCGTGGTCTCGTGGGCCGGCGTCTGGACGAGCTGAACGACGATGGAAGGCGGAGGAGCGTCCTGCACGGGAAATCCGTGCCTTCCAGTCTACTGCGCGTCGCGCCGCGAGGCGACCGTCGTGACCTTCTTCAACGACGCCTGGTACTTCAGGACCGCATCGCACAGGGCCTGAGCCACCTGCTGGCGATACGTGCTCTTCTTGAGGAGCGTCGCATCCGATTTGTTCGTCAGGAATGACACTTCCGCGAGCACGCTCGGCATCTGCGCGCCAATCAGCACGACGAACGGCGCCTGTTTGACGCCGAGATCCCGCAACCCGTTGCTGTTCGCGCGCAGGCGATGCGAGAGCGACGTCTGCACGGCATCGGCCAGCTCGCGCGATTCGGCGAGCTTGTTGTTGAGCGCGATGGCCTTGACGATCGACGGCAGCGTGCCCATGGCCTGGGCGCTCGACGCGTTCTCGCGCGCGGCCGTGGCTTCGGCATCGGGATTGGTTGCGAAGTTCAAGATGAACGTCTCGATGCCGCGTGCGGCCGAGCGCTTGCTCGCGTTCGCGTGAATCGACAGGAACAGGTCCGCGCCTTCGCGATTGGCGATGGCCGTGCGCTCTTCGAGCGGGACGAACGTGTCCGTGCGCCGCGTCAGCACGACCTCGACGCCCGGCTGCGCCTGAAGGAGTTTCTCGAGCCGCAGCGAGATGTCGAGCACGAGATCGGCCTCGGTGATGCCGTTGGCCTGCGCACCGGGATCGTGGCCGCCGTGTCCTGGATCGATCACGATGCGCGAGATGCCGAGACCGAGCTGGCGGGCGAGCGAGTAGTCGCCGTGACTCGTGATCGCCGCCGGAGCGGGCGGCGGGGGAAGCGTCGCCGTGCGGACGACCTCGGTTGCCGGCGTTGGAGCCTTCGCGTCAGCGCGCAGGGCGGCGGGCGCTGGCGTGATCGGCGCCTCCTTTGGTGACGCGGCCTGTTCGACCGGAGCGGAGGGCAGCGGCGCGTCGGTCTCGATATCGACGGCGAGACGGAACGGATCGTAGAGCGGGAACGTGCTGAAGCGCGGCTCGCCGGCGAGATCGATGACGACTTCCGTGCCGCGCGACGCAGGCGCGGTGCGGACGGCGCGCACGACACGGCTCGCGATCGACGCCGGCAGCGCATCGGCGCCCGGCGCGAGCGCCGCATCAGGCAGCGTGATCACGAGTCGGTCCGGCGTCGTTCGCGAGGCTGAGTAGGTGGCCTCGCGCGAGAGCTGAAGCGTGATGCGTTCGCCCTTGGGTAGCGGCGTCTGTTCAATCGCGCGAAGTTCGACGCTCGCCGACGTCTCTGCGGGGCGAGCGGTCTCGACGGCCGTGTGCGTCACGACGGGCGCGGGCGTCACGGGAGCGGGAGTCGTCGCGGGCTTGTCGACGGTCGTCGAGCGCCCAGGCGTGGGGAAAGGTGTGGGCCGTGGGGGCGTCACCTTGCGTTCAGCGGCCGCTGACTTGGCCGCTGACGGCGCCGGCGTCGACGCGACCGCCGGCGTCAACGTTCGAAGCCGTGCGGCAATCTGCGGACGGAGCGAGCTCGACGGATACTCCTTGTCGAGCCAGGTGAGCATGCGCTTCGCCTGGTCGCGGTCGCTGGCGCTGTGCGTGCGCTCGTACGCGGTCGCCCACAGTCCCGCGGACTGCCAGAGCGCGTTGTCCGCGTAGCCACTTCGCGGGTACGCACGCACGACGGCTTCGTACGCCTTCGCGATTGACCGCAGCGTGGTCACCGAGGTGCGCGATGAGCGGCGCGCGGACGTCTCGCGGGCCATCGCGCGTTCGTATTGCGACTGGGCCGAGGCGGCGGCCGCGACGACGCGCGGCGTCACCGCCAGGGCCACGAGGGCCGCGGCGATCATTGGAACGAGGAGCCGTCGGGTCGGCAGCGTGAGCATGGCTTACCTCAACTGAGCGTCGACTTCTTCGAAGTAGTTCTGATCGACGAGCACTTCGCGTTTGCCGCCGGCGGCCGGCGACACGACGCCGTCCATCTCCATCATGTCGATGAGCCGCGCGGCGCGGCTGAATCCGATGCGCAGCCGCCGCTGCAGGTAGGAGATCGACGCCTGGCCCGTCGAGACGACGATGCGCGCGGCTTCGTCGTACAGATCGTCCTTCTCCATCTGGATCTTTTCGGCGCTCGTCTTTTCCTCGGCGGTGATCGTCGCGTCGTAGACGGGCTTGCCCTGCTTGCGCAGGAAGCTGCAGAGGCGCGCGGTCTCCTGCTCGGAGATGTACGGACCGTGGATGCGCACGAACCGCGATGACGCCGGCGGTAGATAGAGCATGTCGCCCTTGCCGAGGAGTTGCTCGGCGCCGTTGCCGTCGAGAATCGTCCGCGAATCGATCTTCGACGCCACGCGGAAGGCGATGCGCGCCGGCAGGTTGGCCTTGATCACGCCGGTGATGACGTCGACCGACGGCCGCTGCGTCGCGAGGATCAGATGGATGCCGACCGCGCGCGCCATCTGCGCGAGCCGCGCGATCGACTCTTCGACTTCCTTGCCGGCCACCATCATCAAGTCCGCCAGCTCGTCGATGAGGACGATGATGAACGGCAGCGTCTTCAGGTCCGACCCGTCCGACGCCTTGGCGTCCTTGTCCTCGGCGAGCTGGGCGCGGACGTTGCGATTGAACTGGTCGATGTTCCGGACCCCGTACGCGGCGAGCGATTTGTAGCGCTCTTCCATTTCGCGCACCGCCCAGCGAAGCGCGTTCGCGGCCTGCTTCGGATCGACGACGACCGGCGTCAGCAGGTGCGGGATGTCCTCGTACATGCCGAGCTCGAGCCGCTTCGGGTCGATCATGATGAACCGCACCTCGTCCGGGCTCGCGCGGAAGAGGACGCTGCTGATCATCGCGTTCATGCTCACCGACTTGCCGGCGCCCGTCGATCCCGCGATGAGCAGATGGGGCATCGTCGCCAGATCGCTCGAGAAGGGATCGCCGTGGATCGTCTTGCCGAGCGCGAGCGTGAGCTTCGACGGGGACTTGGCGTAGGTGTCCGACTCGAGCAGCTCGCGCAGCGTGATGGCTTCGCGATGCGGATTCGGAATCTGGATGCCGACCGTCGACTTGCCCGGGATGCGGTCGATGAGGACCGATTCGGCCTGCATCGCCAGGCAGAGGTCGTCGGCGAGGCCCGTGATCTTGCTGTACTTCACGCCGGCTTCCGGCTTGAACTCGTAGGTCGTGACGACCGGGCCGGGATGGATCTGGACGACGGAGCCGGCGACCGAGAACTCCGCGCACTTCTCCTCGAGCAGGCGCGCGGCGTCCATGAGTTGCCGCTCGTCGATCTTGCGCTGGTCTTTCGGCGCGTCGAGGAGCGAGTGCGGCGGCAGGACGTAGGCGCCGAGCCGGCGCTCGGCGGGCGTGCGGGGAGCTTCGGCGTCGGCGGCGAGGGGCAGCGGTGCCTGGGCCGGTGCCGGGCGCGCGGGGCGCCGGATCGCGGGCCCTTCGGTCGGCCGCGCCGGCGCGGCGTCGTCGCCCGCCGTCTTGGCGCGCGCGGCCTTGAGCTGTTCGGCGGCGTCAGCCGCTTTCGTCGCGATCTCCGGCGCACGCTCACGTCCAGCCTTCTTCACGTGCTTCTCGACGATCTGCCGCCGCTCGCGCTCGCGCCGCCGCGCGGCCTCCCACTCGCGCCAGCGCTCGATGAGACTGCGTTCGGGGCGCAGACGCGTCGCCACGGCCGACGCGGCACGTCCGAAAGAGAACTGCGTCGAGACGATGACCGACAGCGCCAGGAGCGTCAGCAGCAGGATCGCGGCGCCGGTACGGTTGAGGTACAGCGTCAGGATCGACGCGACGAGGCTGCCGAGCAGCCCGCCCGCCGAGTTGCGGAGGGTGGTACCGAACGCGCCGAAGGCGAGCGCGACCAGACCAGCGAAACAGGCGATGAACGCCGCCAGGCCGACGAGCTTCGTATAGCCGGCGTCCACCTTCGTGCACCAGAAGTAGTGCCAGGCGAGCGCGCCGAGGAGAACCGGCAGGAGGAACGCCGTGTAGCCGACGAGCTGCAGCGACGCGAGCGCGAGGAACGCGCCGAAGCGTCCCGCGAAGTTGTTCACTTCGCGCGCCGGGACGTCGTTGAAGAACCAGACGGGATCGGCCGGGCTGTAGGTGACGAGCGCGATCAGCCACAGCAAGGCGGCCGCGAACAGGATGACCCCGGTGAGCTCACTGACACGACGCGAGAGGGCGGACTCGGCCAAGTGGTTCTCTCCTCAGACTTCCAGCACGACCGGCAGCACGAGCGGGCGCCGGCCCGCGCGCTTCCGGAACAGGCGCTGCAACTCGACGCGCACGCGTTCTTTCAAAAGGCCCGGATCCGTGCGCTCCTCGCGCGGCGCGTCCTCGATGGCCCGGGCCAGCAGCTCGGGCGCGTCGCGAAGCACCGCGTCATGGCGTGGGTCGATCGCGAGCCCGCGCGTGATGATGTCGGGGATCTGTTCGAGCGAGCCCGTCCGGCCGTTGATCGCGACGACCGGAACGACCAGCCCGTCGGCGGCCAGGTGTTTGCGGTCGCGCAGCACCTCGTCGGCGATTTCGCCGCTGCGCGTGCCGTCGATGAGCACCCGCCCGGCCGGCAGGTGTTCGGCCAGCCGCGCGCCGGTGCCATCGAAGCGGATGAGGTCGCCGTCCTCGGCCATGAGCACCTGCGTGTCCGGCGAGACCAGCGCGGCCATCCGGGCGTGCTGCGCCAGTTGCCGGTACTCCCCGTGTATCGGCACGAAGTAGCGCGGCCTGATGAGCGACAGCACGAGTTTCAGCTCTTCCTGGCTCGCATGGCCGGACACGTGGACGTGCTTCTGGCCCTCGCCGACGATCGTCGCGCCGCGGCGGGCGACGTGGTTCATCACGCGGCTGATGGCCTTCTCGTTTCCGGGGATGACGCGCGCCGAGAACACGACGACGTCGTCGGGCTCGATGTGGACGTGGCGGTGGTCGTCGATCGCCATGCGCGGCAGCGCGGCGAGCGGCTCACCCTGCGATCCCGTACACAGGCACAAGACGTCCTCACCCGGATGGTCGCCGACCTCCGCGTCGCGGATCTGCAGGCCGGGCCGGATGCGCAGGTAGCCGAGTCGTTCGCCGATCTGCGAGCTCTGCTGCATGCCGCGGCCGACGAAGGCGACCTTCCGTTCGAACTGATCGGCCAGATCGCAGAGCACCTGCAGCCGGAACACGCTCGTCGCGAACGTCGTGACGATGATCTTCGCGGGCGCACTGCTGAAGATTTCCTCGAAGCCGTCGACGATCTCGCGTTCTGATCCCGTGAATCCCGGCCGATCGGCGTTCGTGCTGTCCGACAACAGCGCGAGCACGCCCGCGCTGCCGAGCTCGGCGAACCGATGCAGATCGAATCCCTGGCCATCGAGCGGCGTCTGGTCGATCTTGAAATCACCCGTGTGCACGATCGTGCCGGCCGGCGTATGAATCGCGAGCGCAAACGCGTCGGGCAGACTGTGCGTCACGCGCAGGAACTCGACGCGGAACGATCCAATCTCGACGACCTCGCGCGGCGCGACCGGCTTCAGCCGGTCCTCGGCGTCAATGCCGCGTTCCTCGAGCTTCGGCGCGACGAGGGCGAGCGTGAACGGCGATCCGTAGATGGGGCCGTCGATGCGCTCGATCACGTGCGCGACGGCGCCGATGTGATCCTCGTGGCCGTGCGTCAGTACGAGCGCCGCGAGGCGCCCGCGATAGGCGTCGAGCGTCGCCAGGTCGGGAATGACCAGGTCGACGCCGAAGAGCTCCGGCTCGGGGAACATGACGCCGGCGTCGACGAGGATCGCCGTCTCGCCGCACGAGATGAGCAACATATTCATCCCGAACTCGCCGACGCCGCCGAGCGGAACGATGTCAACGGGCGTCGTCGTCGACGCGCCCTGGGCGTTCACCAATGACTGAACCTCACCGCACCGGACACCCATCCCGTCTCGAGCGCTGGGCACGCCCATCCGACGATGCCCGTCCTGGCGCTGGCACGCCGTGACGGTGTTTGTGTCCGGCCTGGTGGGTCGCTGGGAGGACCCGAAAACAGGCGGGAAAAGCGAGGAAACTATAACACAGGCGCGTGTACAGCCGCGGCGAGCCGCTCGGCCAGCCTGGCGATCTCGTCCAGGTCGAGCGTCTCTGGGCGTCGGCGCAGGTCAAGCCCCGATGCCGCGAGGACCGAGGCCATCGCCGGGTGAAAGCCCTTCAGCGCATTTCCAAGCATCTTGCGCCGCTGGCTGAACATCGCCTTGACGAGACGTTCGAAGAGCCGCTCGTCGGGCAGCCGAACGGCCGGCGGGCCGAACTCGAGACGGACGACCGACGAGTGAACCTTGGGCGGCGGCTGGAACGCGGACGGCGGGAGATCGAGCACACGTGACACGCGCGCATGGACCGAAAGCAGCACCGTGAGGACGCCGTAGTCGCGCGTCCGCTTAAGGCTCCCATTCCCGTTGTCATGCCGCT
>CALFMR010000456.1 GCA_937880585.1 uncultured Acidobacteriota bacterium | reverse complement strand
CGTGGGCGCGTGTGCTTGCACGATGCGCGCGTGTCCGCGTCGTGCTTGATCCCGATGTGCGGTGATGGCATCGTCGTCGTCCGACGACGACGGAGCACACGCGGAGCGGATCCGAGGACGCCATGTTTCCCGCAACCTATCGCGCAACGTTTTCCGCACGGTTTCACGCCACCTGTAATTCCCCTGACTGGCTGCCGAACGATGATATTCATCCCGCAGCATCGGCCGACGACTTCTGCCCCGGCAGACACGAAATCACCACAGTGTCGGACGCTGCGCCGCATCCCTTCATGCCGCGCCATCCCAGTCACGTGCTCATCGTCGTGGCGGGATCGCGCGCCGATGTCGTCGGCGCGGCGTTGACGAGCTACGTCAGCCAGACGCATCGCGACGTCGACGAGTTGCACGTGCTGACGTCGGCGCAGCACGGCACGCACTTGCGCGCCGATCTTCTGCAGTCGGCGGCTGACGATCCGCTCGCCGATGCCTACGCCAGGCTGGGCATCGAGCGGAGCGACGTCCTGTTCGGCAATCGCACGATTCACGCGCTGGGCGCGTCGGCCGATCCGGCGAATCCCGGACCGGCCGCCGACGACGTGCTCGACGCACTGCGGCGGCTCTGCGGCGACGACAATGAAGTCGCCATCGTGGCGAGTCCTGACGCGGGGATGCTCGGCATACTGGCGCACGCCGCGCTGCAGCTCGTCGGCGGCCACAAGGATCGCTTCTACTATCTGGAGTTCGACACGGCCCCGGACAAAGGCGCGCCGGCTCGCGGACGGCCCGTGGCGCGCCGCCGGTCACTTGCGGCAACCGCGGTGCTGCTGCCCGAGATGCCGACGGTGCTCGCGCCGCAGCCGATCGAGGCCGTGCACACGTTTCAGCAGTTGGCCGACGCGCGCCGGCTCGCGCGGCAGCGCCTTGCTAGTCCGGGCGCCATGGTGCTCATCGGCCGGCGGCGTCTGGTGCGCATCGACGACATCGAGGTGACGCTCCCGCGGCTGCAGTTCTTCTGGCTCTTCGTGCTGGCCGCGCTCGCGCCCGGATCGTTTCCGCTCAAGGCGCTGACCGGCAGCTTTCATGTCGACGCGCGCAGCCGGGTGTCCATCGCCGGGACGCCGCCGGACCGCGCCGCGCTCGAGGCGCTGGTCGCGACGCTGCAGAAGATCTTCGTCACGCTCTTTCCCGGCGCCGACGATGATTTCCCGCGTGTCCTCAAGCACGCGTGCGGTCCCTCGCCCGGCTTGCCGAGCATCATCGCGAAGATCAACGCCAAGCTCAAGCACGCGCTCGGCATCGGCGCGGCGCCCTATCTCGTCACCGGCGGACGAGGCGCGGAAGGCTATCGCCTGACGCTGCCGACGACCAACATCACGATCGAACCGCGCATCGCGCTCGCGCACCACACGCGACACTGAGTGGCGTGGTGACAGCCGGTGCGGGCGTCGATGAGAGACGCGCGGATCGAACGGCGCCGCTCGGCGGGCATCCGCGCGCCACTTGTCACGCAAGGAGAAACGCCCGAGAATACGCGACGCAGGAGGCTCCTCCATGCCCCGCGTCGCCCTTCCCATCGTCCTTTCGACCGTTATCGGATTAACCGTCGGTGTGCCGTCAGCCTTCGCGCGTCCCCAGCGACGCGCGGTCGCCCGGGCGGGTTCGTGCCCGTCGGCATTCGTAAGCAGAGCGCAGCGCGCGCTGGATGCATACGCGAAGACGTCGAAGACGACGGGCATCGCGGTCGCGTTCTACGACCGCGGCCAGTCCTGCGTCCTCACGACGGGCAGTGAGGGCGGGCGGCAGACGCGCGCGGTGACGCCGGCGACCGCGTTTGCGATGGGCTCGATCGAGAAGGTCTTCAACGCCACGCTCCTCTCGCTCGACATCGTGAAGGGCCGGGCGACGATCGACGATGCGGCCGCCAAGTACCTCTCGGGCGCCAATGGCGCGCGCGTCACGCCGAACGCGCCGTTCAGCCGGATCACGCTCAAAGAGCTCGTCACGCACTCATCGGCGCTGCCGCGCAAGCCACCGAACGAGACGCAGCGGATCGGCATGAACCTGTACCGAGACAAGCCGCTGCCGGCGGCGGTCGTCGCGTTCCTCAACACCTGGCGGCCGTCGTATCCGCCCGGAACGAAATACGTCTACTCGAATCTCGGCTTCGTGCTGGCCGGAACCGTCGCGGTCGAACTGGCGCGTCAGCCGTACACGCGGTTTCTGTCGGAGGCCTTGACCGGGCCGCTCGGCATGACGCGCACGGGCGTAATCTGCGCGACGCCCACCGCCGGATGCGCCGTCGCTCACGCGGCCAACGGCCGCGCCACGACCCGCACGCCGGTCGGATTGTGGACGACGGGCGACGACATGCTGCGCTTCATCGAAGCCAATCTCGGCGACCTCACGCTGCCTCCGGATCTCGCGCGCGCGATTGCGCAGACGCACGTCGAGCTGTTCCGCGTTGGGCCGGACCACGCCGTCGGGATGGGCTGGGAGGAGCGCAACCGCGGTCAAGCACTGCTCTTGTCGAAAGATGGTCTGGATTCGAACTTCAGTAGTTGGGTGGGATTCGAGCCGAACCGCGATCGCGGCGTCGCCGTCCTACGCAACGGCGATGGCAAACCGGAGGCTGGCGAGTTCGGCCAGCAGTTGCTCGTACTGGCGGCGTCGGCGCAATAGCCGTCGCCGTTGGCGGCTGTCGACGGTGGTCGATTAGGCTGAGAGCCGGAGGCCATCAGCCATGAGCGAATCACTGGGATCGATCTATCTCGCCGAGCTCGACGCCGAAGCCACGGCCACGCGCGCGTGCCTCGAACGCGTGCCCGAGCGTCTGTTCGGCTGGAAGCCGCACGACAAGTCGATGCCGATGGGCTACCTCGCGCAAATCGTCGCGGAGATCCCGCTGTGGATCACCGTGATGTGCGAGGAGGACTCGATCGACTTCGTCACCTTTCAGCACGCGACGATCGCGACGACCGCCGATCTCGTGCGGCATTTCGACGAGAACATGGCGAAGGCGCGCGCCGCGCTGGCCTCGATTCGCGACGACGCGCTCGGCGCCGTGTTCACGCTGAAGGCCAAAGGCCAGGTGGTGGGCGCGATTCCGAAGCGCGTGAACATCAGCTCGTCGATCAACCACATGGTCCACCACCGCGGCCAGCTCACCGTGTACCTGCGGCTGAACGGCATCCCCGTGCCATCGATTTACGGGCCATCGGCGGACGAGCGGACGTTTTGAATAGCGCCGCCGCGGGCGCGACATTTCGAAACTTGCGCGCTCAGCCGAAGCGCGCCCAGATCAGCAGGAGCGCGATGGCCAGGGGCACGATCGCGACGCCGATCGCGGCGAGGCCGCCTTTCTCGCTGAACTCCACGTGCTTCTCCTGGCTCGTGGTCGTAAGGATGAACGGACGCTTGCCCGAGCCGCGCGCGATGGTCGCGCGCGTGACGTGACGGGCGGCGGCGAAAAGCGCGTCTTCCCGTTCCCACTGTGCCTCTTCGTCGGTCAGCGTGCGGGTGGGCTTCGTCTGATCCGTCTCGGCGTCGTCATCTTCGTCGTCTGACGCATCGGCCCCGTGGACGCGAAACTCGCCAAGGGCCAGGAGCGGATCGCCGGCGTACAGCCGTTCCTCGGTGTAGCGGTACGTGCCGGTGGACGTCACCTGGAAGACGGGATTGAGCGCCTCGGTCGGCCCGATCTTTTTCGGATTGCGATCGGTGGGTTGCTCGGTCGTGCCGAACCAGCGACTCCGGTCGGTGGGCGTGACTTCGGCGCTCGAGGGGTTGACGACGCAGACGCCGGCTCCATCGCGCAACAGCATCGGGGCACCGCTCGTCCACTCGTGGACGATGACCCATGCATCGGGCCCGGCGTCGTCGTTCGATCCCGGGTAACGCTGCTGCCGTTCGACGGTCGCGTGATACCACGCGCACGGCCAACCGGTGAGCGGCGCCGTCACGGACGGCCCGTGAACGGCTTCGATTCGGCCCTCGAACTCGCGATAGCCGTCCGTCGCCCCGTGGATGGGCGAGGTCGGCGTGGCTTTGACGAGCGCGGCGCGCTTGCGCGCGGTGACGCCGGCCACGATCGCTAGCACGGCCATCGCGACGAAGAACAGCACGATGATGATGAACACCCCGAGCGGAAGCGCGGCGATCATGACGCTAGGCCTGCGGCGGGCGGCCGGTCAGGCGGCTGACGATCTTGCGTGAGACGTAGACGGGATCGGTCGCGGCGCGCCGGACGCGGCGCGCGGTGCGTTTGAGCGGATGGTAGACGAAGCGGTTCGGCCAGCCGCCGAACGCGCGGTTGATCGGATTCCACAAATGCCGGCCGCGCAGGATCGCACGCTGATGCATCGGCAAACGCCGCGTCTCTTGCGCCTTGCGCACGATGGGACAAGACACGGCCTCGAGACAGTAGCTGTGGAGCTTGCCCCGGAGCAGCGCCGTTCGAATGGCCTGCATCTTCGGCGAGTTCCAAACGGTGCGGTACTCTTCCATCGGCGCGAGCGCGCCGCCATAGCAGCACGGCAGCACGCCGCGACGGAGGATGTACATGCTCTTCCACGGCTCGAGACACGCGGGCTCATGTTCGCCGCCAAGCGACGGCAGCGCGGTCGGGAGCGACGTGACGTCGGCTCCTGCACTCGCATCATTGCGCGCGATGACGGGTGCCGGCTCCGCCTCGACGGCCGATGGATTCGCGAGAGCGACTGCGACGGCGCCACCCGCATCCAATGCAACCAGCGCCGCGGCGGGTAGCGGCGCGGAGACGGGGTCCGTAGCCGGTTCGGCGTCGGCGACGTCGGTCGCTACGTCCTCGACTCCCGCCTCGAACGCTTCGCCGAACGTCTCGCGCATCGAGCCACCGAAGTCCATTTGATCGGCGAGTTCGACATGCAGGCGCTCGCACAGCGCCGCGGCCCGCGCGCTGGCGCGCACGAGGTCGTCGAACGACAGCAACTCCTGGTTGTAGTCGAAGTGATATCCCGACCGCTGCCAGTCGAGCGTCGTCGTCTCCGAGTAGTTCAGCGGGCGCAGGACGAGTCGATCCGCCTGCAGGTCCGCGGCCAGGCGGACGAACGCGTCCAGTTCGTGGAGGTTGCACCGCATCGGCATGAAGACGACGTGGACGCGCGGCAGACCACCGCGGCCGCCCTTGGCCTCGATGAGACGGCGCAGATTGCGCAGCAGACTCTCGAAGCGATCGTTGCGCAGCTTCGCGTACGTCTCGGCCGTGGCCGCGTCGAGCGAGACGTACAGATCGATGGGCAGGCCGAGCAGCTTCTGGATGTTACGGTCGGTGAGAATCTGGCCGTTGGGGGTCATCTGCAGGACCTTCCCTTCGGCCCTGAAGACGTCCAGCAGCTCGTCCAGATTCTTCATCATGAACGGCTCGCCGATCGAGCAGTTGATGAGCGTCGTCGAGTTATCGAAGAACGCGCCCCAGTCGCGCAACGTGTCGCGCGTGAACGGCACGCTCGCGTGCTCGCCTTCCATCGCCTTACTGCCGTCCCACTCGCAGTAGACGCACGGCGGCTTGACGTTGCACGCACCATGCAAATCGATCCCGAGATTGGGCGGCGTCGATTGCAGGACGGTCCGGCCGTCGGCGATTTCTCGCTGATTGAGCACCAGGTTGTCGTACTGGCGCAGCAGGGCCGCGTGCCGGGCGGCGTCGCCGTGCACGCGCACACTTCGCAGGCGCACGGCGAGCTGACGGGAATCGGGCGGATGGTACTCGCGCGGAAACGCTTTGTTCACTGTCAACGTGACGATGGTTGCTTCGGCCAACAACGGGATCGACAGCGGTCCCCATCCGGCGGCCAGCGGATACGACACGTCGGTCGCGCCGGCGGAAATCGTCAGCGTCTGCGTGAGGTCGCGATATTCGGAGAGGACGCCGAACTCGAGGAAGCGATCGCTCACGTCCGGCGGGATGTGCAGCACGGCGTGAGGCTGCATCCAGCGGAACGTGCCCGCGTCCTCGCGTTCTTCTTCGTAGAACCCGTCGCCGAACAACACCTCGGGCGCTGGCGGCGGGAGGACGGGCGACTCCGGTTGGCCGGGAAGGGACGGCCGCATAGGTGTACGGGCGCAGTTTAGCAGCATCGGGCCGGTCGGCGTCCGGCGAATTGGGGCACGTTCGGACGGCCGACTTACAGGTCCCGAAGCGCCACGTTTGGATCGACGCGGGCCGCTCTCGCAGCGGGAATCCAGCACGCAATGGCCGCGGTCGCGACGAGCGGCGCGAGCGCCAGCAGGACCGCCCACGGGTCAATCGCCCGGACGACGGTGCCGAAGAGCGGCTGCAGGGCCATGCGGGCCACGGCGGCGGCAACCAGCCCGATGACCAGGCCGGCGGCCACGGGCCGCGCGCCGTCCGCGAACACCAGCCACAAGATACGCGCACGGTCCGCGCCGAGCGCGACACGGATCCCCATCTCGCGCGTGCGCGCCGCGACGACGTGTGACACCACGCCGTACAGACCAGCCATCGAGAGCACGAGCGCGATGAGTGCGAGCGCGCCCGTGATGCGCGCGAGGAGCGGCAGCACCGCGAGCGCCGGCGCACCTTGCAGTCGCTGCACCGGTCCCACATAGGTCACGGCAAGATCCGGATCGACGCGTCGCACAGCCGCCTGGAGCGTCGCTGACGCGCGAGCGGCGCTGCGGTCCGTCGATCGCGCGAGCACGAGCGTGTCGGGCGCGAGAAACCGCAGATCCGCCGTCGGCCGCTGCGAGAAGGGCAGATACACCGTCCGCAGCGGTACGCCCTGCACGTCGAGGCCGGCGTCTTCCGCCACGCCGATGATTCGGACGCTCTGCGCGGACTCCCCGTCGCCGGCCCGACTGCCGGCGCCGCGCACGACGAGCAGGGCGCGGCCCACGACGTTCGTCGTGCCGAAGACCGCACGCGCCTCGGCCTCGCTGACGACGGCGACGGGATGGGCCGGCGCCACGTCGGTCTCGTCGAACGCGCGCCCGGCGACGAGCGGCAGCCCGAGCACGCGGAAGACGTCGGACGTGCCGTCGGCCACGCCGGCTGGCGGCGCATTCACATTCGCCCCGAACGGCCGGTCGGGT
>CALFMR010000455.1 GCA_937880585.1 uncultured Acidobacteriota bacterium | reverse complement strand
CATTTTCAACGTCCAACTCTGGTCCGGCCTCATGAGCGGACGGATCACGGCGCGAGCCGATGTGCGCCATGGCGAGACGTCCGTCGCCGCCCTGGACGACCGCCTCGACCGCGCGGCAGCGGAGTTATCCGCGGTTTCACACGCCGTACGCGATCGACAGGGCTGGGACGAATCGTGGATCGACATCCTCGACACGCCGCCGGTCGAGCGCACGTACGGCGGGGCGATTGCGCACGTCATTACGCACAGCATGCACCACCGTGCGCAAGCGCTTCACATGCTCCGCGCGCTCGGCGTCGCGAACGTCCCAGAGAGCGATGTCCTGAGCTGGGAGGCGCAGCATAGCGCGTGATCGTCGAGCGCTACGACGACGATAGCGTTGTCTCAGACATCGACGCCCCTCCCCAGGACTGTCATGACCGCTCCGAACGAGATTCGTACCGATCGCCTCTTGTTACGCCAATGGTGCGCCGCCGATCGCGAGCCGTTCGCCGCGCTCAATGCGGATCCGCGCGTCATGGAGCACTTCCCCAGTGTGCTCACGCGAGCCCAGAGTGACGCGATGGCCGCGCGAATCGAAGACGGCCTCACCGCTCGCGGGTGGGGCCTGTGGGCCGTCGAAGTCGTCGGTGTCGCGCCCTTCGTCGGCTTCATCGGACTCGCGACGCCACGATTCGACGCGCCCTTCACGCCGGCGACCGAAGTGGGCTGGCGCCTCGCGGCTGAACATTGGGGGCGTGGCTACGCGACCGAAGGCGCACGAGCGGCTCTGCGACACGCGTTCGAGGTGCTCGGTCTCGAGGAAGTCGTCTCGTTCACAGTGCCGGCGAACGTTCGCTCACGACGCGTCATGGAGCGCATCGGCATGACGCGCGACGAGGCCGACGACTTCGACCATCCCGGCATGGCCGCCGATTCGCCGCTCCGCCGGCACGTGCTCTATCGCAGCCGGAGGCTGGACGGCATTCGCGACGTGTCGTCGACGGACGAGATCAAGCGCCGCGCTTACGTCAGCAGCGTGAAGGCATCAGCGAGGTGATAAGCCACCGGGCCGACCTTGACGATCCGCCCAAATGCCTCCACAATGGAGGAATAGTGGAGGCGCCATGGCGACCTTGAACATCAAGAATCTGCCCGATGCGCTGTACAAGAAGCTCCAGCGGCAGGCGAAGCGCGAACGCCGTTCGGTCGCACAGGAAGTCACTCGACTCCTGAGCGACGCGCTCGAGACGCCCGAGCCCTTGTCGCTGCTGGATCTTCGCGGCCTGGGCAAAGAACACTGGAAGGGGATTGATCCGGCGGCACACGTCGACAACGAGCGGGGCGCGTGGGACTGATCGCGGATCTCGCCGGAACGGTCGTCGGGGTCGATGCGTCGATCTTCATCTACTTCATCGAAGAACATCCGCGATTTCTCGCCCTGCTCGATCCACTGTTCGAAGACGCCGACGCAGGCCGGCGAGAGCTGGTGACGTCGGCCTTGACGCTGCTCGAAGTGCTCGTGGTGCCGTATCGCGCGGGCAACCAGGCGCTGGCCAACCGCTACGAGGCGCTTCTGACGAGGAGCCGTGGCATTCGCGTCGTCGACCTCGGACGCGAACAGCTTCGCGCGGCGGCGCAACTCCGGGCCGCGACCGGCATCAAGACCCCGGACGCCCTCCAGGTGGTCGCGGCCCTCACCGCCGGCTGCTCGACCTTCCTGACGAACGACCGACGGCTTCCTAAGATCCCGGGACTCCGTATCCTTCAACTGGAGTCGTACATCACGGGCTGATTCGGACGAACGTACGGCCGTCCGCGCTGCGACCCTGTCACAAAATCCGCGTCTCGAGCGTTCTAGCGGTGTGGATATGCCGAGTGACGTGCTCGTCGTGACCACCGCCGGAAGCTCGGCGGTCGACCTCGAGACCGTTTTCGTTGCTCACTACGCCCGCATTGCCCGGGTACTCGCGCGTCTCGTGCATGACCAGGCGAGAGCCGAAGAGCTCGCCGTTGACGTGTTCCTGAAGTGGTCGAGCCATGGCCGCAACTCCGGCGACCAGGCCGCGGGCTGGCTCTATCGCACGGCGATTCGTCTCGGACTCGACGAGTTGCGCCGGCAGGCTCGCCGCGAGCGGGCCATACGGTTCGTCGGCTGGTGGTCGCGTTCCCCACGCACGCCGGAAGAGGTCCGCACCACGAGCGAAACTCAACGACGTGTGCGAGCCGTGCTGACGTCATTGCGCACGCGTGACGCGGAGATGCTCGTCCTGCGCAGCGACGGCTCGCGCTATGACGAGATCGCCAGGCTTCTGGAGATCAATCCTTCGTCAATCGGCACGCTGCTCGGTCGGGCGCAGCGGGCGTTCCGCCAGGAATATGTGAGGCGCTATGGACACCAGTAACCGCATCGTCACGAACGACTGGGTCGACGAGCAACTGTCCGCGCTGCCACCCGATCCGCAGTGGCAGCCCGATCCCGCCGCCGCGCTCGGCGCGCTTCGTTCCGGCCAGACGCGCCGCGCCTCCCATCGTCACCGCTGGACACGCGGGCTCGCGGCCATCGTCGTACTCGGCATCTGCCTACCCGCGATGTCGATGACCCGCACGTTCGCGGCGCGCTGCGTCAACGCCTGCGTGGACCTGACGGCGCGCGTGACGAACGCGCTTCGGACGCCACGAACGTCGGGGGCGATTGCGACAGACGACCACGTCCTCGCGCCGGACTTTTCATTGTCGGATGCGAATGGCTCGATCGTGTCCTTGTCCTCGCTCCGCGGTCGCGTCGTGCTCGTGAACTTCTGGGCAACGTGGTGCGCGCCGTGTCGCGTAGAAATGCCATGGTTTGCCGAACTACAACGTCAGCGCGGTAATGAGGGCCTCGCGGTTGTCGGGATCGCAGTCGACGAGGACGGGTGGACGTCCGTGCGACCCTACGCTACAGCGCACCACATCGACTATCGACTGGCGGTTGACACCGCCGCCATCGCGCAAGCGTACGACGTCGACGCCTTGCCGGCGACTTTTCTCATCGATCGAGACGGCCGCGTGGCGTTCGCCCATCGCGGCCTGGTGCCACGAGAGACGTACGAGCAGGAGATCAGCGCGCTGCTGAAGGAACGATGACGCCGCCCCAGCGTCTTCGACTACTGGTCCGAGCGCAGGGCGACGAGCGGATCCACCCTCGACGCACGCCGTGCCGGAAAATACGTCGCGAGCACGGTGACCGCGGCGATCGCGAGGGCGACGACGACGTAAGTCGCCGGGTCCAGCCGACCGACGCCATACAGCAGCGCCGACAGGATCGGAGTCACGAGCATGGAGACACCGATCCCCACCGTGGTCCCGATCAGCGTCAAGGTGAAGCCGTAGCGGAGAAAGAGAGCGCGCACGTCGCGTCGCTGCGCACCGAGCGCCATGCGAATCCCCACTTCCCTGGTTCGCTCCGCGGCGATGTACGACACCGCGCCATAGATCCCGACGAACGCGAGGAACACCGCCACGATCGCGGCAATGGCCAGCATGACCATCGCGAATGACGTCTGCGCCATCGACCGCGCCTCGAGCTCGCTGAGCGTCCGAAGGTTCGCCAGCGGAAGGTTTGGGTTGACGGCCCAGACGGCCTGTTGCAGTTCGCGCGAGAATCCAGGTGCTCCTACCCGGCTCGAGCGCACGACATAGGTCATCGTACGAGCCGCGTTCTGCTCGTCCGCCAGCGGAACATAGACCAGCGGTGGAGCGGCCCGATTCAGACCATCCGCGCGAAGGTCGCCCGCAACGCCGACGATTTCCTGCCACGGTCCTTGCGGAAACAGGCTCATCCGTCTACCGATCGCGTCGGCGGGCGAGTCCCAGTACTCGCGCGCGAGATTTTCGGAAATGACGACGACGGGCCGGGATTCGCGGATATCTGACCAGTCGAGCGCCCGCCCGGCGACGACGGGATCTCCTAGCGCCTGGAAATATCCGGGACCAATCGACCAGATCGAGCGAGTGGGCGGCAGGACCACCGTCGTCCGGCCTTCGACATAGACGGGCGCCTTGCCCGCGCGGCCATCCAGTCGGATCCAACCAAGACCGACGGCCGCAACGCCCGGCACTTGCCTCAGGTGATCGGCGATCGCGCCGTACGTTTGAGTGACGCGCTGCCGATCCGGAATGACAGCCGGCGACAGGGCGACGTCGAACGTCTGGACCTCCGCGGGTTTCGTGAACCCCGGCTGCACGTGTCGCATCGCCACGAATGTGCGCGCCATCAGTCCCGAGACAACGAGAAGCACCAGCGCGAGCGCGATCTGCGCGACGACCAACGCGTTCCGTATGCGATGCCGGCCGGGCGCGTCAGTCGCCGATCGGCCCGTCTCTTTCAACGCCGCAACGTCGAAGACACGAAGTCTCAGTACCGGCATCAGGCCGAAGAGCAAACTCGTGACGATTGACGTCGCCAGCGTGACGAGCAGGACCACGGCATCAACGCCAATGTCGTCCGCGCGCGGCAGCGCAATGGGCGCCATGCGTCGCAGGACGGCAATGCCCATCTGAGCGACGAAGAGCCCCCCGGCGCCACCGGCCCCGCCGAGCATAAGACTTTCCGACAAGAGCTCCGCGGCCATGCGGGCACGGCTCGCCCCAAGTGCGGCGCGAACGGCGAACTCACGCTGACGCCCGTCGGCGCGCACGAGGAGCAGATTGCCCACGTTGGTCCACGCGATCAGCAGCACGACCGCGACGGCTCCGAGAAGCAGCCACAACGGACGACTCGTCTGTCCGGCCGCGGCTTCCGAGAGCGGCCGGACGTTCGGCGCCAGACCGACCGAATCCCACATCTTCTGCGTGAGGCCCGGCATGAGAGGAAACTGCCTGGCGATGAGCGGAATCATTCGCGCGATATCGGCATTGGCCTGCGCCAACGTGACGCCTGGCTTCAGCCGCGCGATGCCGTTCAAAGGAAGCGGTCCGGTGACCGCAGCGGCACGATCGAGTCGTAGGGGCAGGACGACCTGCGGATCGGTGTCGAGCAGCCGAAACGAGGCCGGAAGTACGCCAACGATCTCGTACGGCTCGTCGTCGATGACGAGCGACCGTCCGATCACCGCGTCCGACGCGCCGAACGCACGATCACGATAGGCATGCGTCAGCACGGCGCGTCGCGGCGAGTCCGGCGTGTCGTCCTCCGTCTGAAGGAGGCGCCCCTGTTCGGGGCGTACGCCGAGCGACGACAACACGCCGCTCGTGACCCGCAGCGCCTGCACCTGTTCAGGCTCGCCGGCCCGCATGACAGAGACATCGCCAATCGACCAGAGGCCAAGGCCTTGGAACACACGGCCGTGGTCACGATAGGTGAAGTACGTGGCGGCGCTCTGGCGATCTGTCTGGCTGGCCGGCGTGACGTGGTAGAGGGCGACGAGCTCGTCGGGCCGCTCGAACGGAAGCGGCTTCAATAGGACGCCATAGACCACGCTGAAGATCGCCGTCGTGGCGCCGATGCCGAGCGCGAGCGTGGCCACCGCCGTCGCGGAAAAGACGGGCTGCGCCACCAGGCGACGAGCGGTATGACGGACGTCTTGCCAGAGGCCGGCCAGCACGCGCCCGACCGGCATGCCAGTCACGGTCTGCGCCGACGTCTGCGCCTGTTTGAGCGATGCCAGCTTCGCGGCCAGCGCGTCACGTTCGCGCCACTCGGCCAGCACCATCTGCGTGGCCTCGTCCTCCCCTACTCCGCTCGCCACCACCTCCTGCCAGCGATCGTCGAGATGCTGCGAGAGCTCTTCGATGATCTCGCGCTCGCGTGTCGGTGAAAGTCGCAGCGACGACAGTCGCGCACGGACTTCCGGCGCCCAGTCAGGCGCGCGCGTGTTGATATCTGTCATTGACAGATAGTAGGCAGGCAAGACTGACGTGTCAACTTCTTTGCAATGCGTTGGGGCCCCTCCCTTG
>CALFMR010000454.1 GCA_937880585.1 uncultured Acidobacteriota bacterium | reverse complement strand
TCGTTGCCGAAGTTGATCGTGCCGAACGCGTTGTTGCTCGTCTGCTCGGCCTTGTAGCTGTGCGTGAGGTAGAAGCCGCCCTTGATCGTGTGGCGGCCGCTCACCTTCGTCAAGCTCGCCGAGAAGTCGTGCGTCGAGTTGATGTTCAGCCAGCCCGGAAACCCGATCTGCGGCGGCGCGTGCGCCACGCGGCTGCCCCACGAGAACGGCGGCACCTTCGTCAGCCGCAGCGTCGAGGCGTCCCAGTAGGGCGGCGAGACGTCGTTCAACGCCTGTACGGCGTAATCGCGCGGATTGAGGACGCCCGCGTCCGGGAACAGGAACGGCAACCCCTGCAGGTTGGCGCCCGCCAGGCTCGACACGTCGCTCACTGGCAACGCCGATGTGCAGAAGACCGGGCCCGTCCCTGACTGCGCCTGCGCGCAGCCGGCCAGTTCGTTCTGGCTGTGCCCGTAGGTCGCCTCCAGGAACATCGTCGGCGTCACCGTGTAGTTGACCGACACGGTGTAATTGACGACGGGCTTGTGCTGCATCTTGGCGTCGTTGAACCCGGGCAGCGATCCGTTGAACGTCTGGTCGCGCTGGCTCCACGCCGAGTACTTGAAGCTGCCGCGCAGGGCGGGCGTTGCCTGGTAATCGACGCGCACGGCCGGCTGATAGGAGATGGCGTTCTCCTTCGGCCGTGTGATCTGGTAGTTGTAGTTCTGGCCGGCGGGCACGTTGTCGATGTTCGGCAGCGGATACATGTTCAGGATGTTCAGGCCCGTCTGGTACAGCTGGTCCGCCGGAATCCGGCCCAGCACGCCGCCGTCGGCGAAGCAGCCCGCTGTGTTCGACGCGCTGCACGGCGCCGACGAGCGCGGATCCTTGATGTACGGAAACGGCGCGCCGAGGTTGTCGGTCGTCTGTGAGAAGTCGCCCTGCCGCTCGAGTGCGGTCGGCATCCGGAACTGCTGGACGTTGCCGCCCGACGTCCGCGGCGAGTACTCCTGCGCGTAGAAGAAGAACAGCTTGTTGTTGCCGCCGGGTTTGCCGATCGGACCGCCAATCGAATAGCCCATGTCGCGCTCGCTCAGCGGCGGCTTCTTGTCGCCGTTGAGGATGTTCACCTCGCTGTTCGCGTTCCAGGCGTCGTGCCGTTCGACGTCATAGAGCGATCCGTGAAAGCGGTTGGACCCGCTCTTGGTGACGGCCGTCACCTGGACGCCGCTCGACCGACCGTATTCGGCCTGATAGCCGGACGTCAGCACCTTCACTTCGGCGATCGATTCGACGTTCATCTGCAGCAGCGGCCGATTGCTGCCCGTGTCCATCGTCGACACGCCGTCCATCATGATGTTCGGATCGCCGCCGCCGCCGATGCGCTGCGGCGTCTGGTTGCCGTCCTGCGTGACGCCGGGCGCGAGCAGGGCCAGCGCGGTGAAGCTGCGGTTGGCGATCGGCAGGTTCTCGACCGCGTCGAGCGTGGCGGTGTAGGAGCGTTCGCCGCTCTGCGCCTGGATGAGCGGCGCCTCGCTCGTGACGTTGACGACCTCGCTCGTGCCGCCGACTTCCATCACGAGGTCGCCGACGACGACGCGCGATCCCGGGCTGACGGCGATGCCCTTCTGATCGAGCGTCTTGAACGAGGGCATCGTGACTTCGACGGTGTAGGTATCCGGGGCCGCGTTGACGATGACGAAATCCCCGGAGGCGTTCGTGGCGACCGGCACGAGCTTCGTGCCGCGCGTTTCGCTGATCAGGACGACCGTGGCGCCCGGCAACACGCCGCCCTGCGGGTCCTTCACGGTCCCGGCCACCGTGCCGGTCGTGACCTGAGCCCATGCCAGCCCCGCGGTCACGCACATTGCCGCAACGGCCAACAGGGGCAGAACCACTCGTCTGCTTCTCATGTGTTCCTCCTCCTCGTCCAGACTCCCCAAACCAGACACATCCAAGCGGAACCGCCGTGCGCGTCCGGCCGACGCGGATCACACATCGTGCACGACGTGTCTGGACCGCTGGCCGTCCTGCCGGGCGGCCGAGTCGGTCGATCACCTGCGACTGACTGCTGTCGTGCGGGTGCACCGGCTGTCGCCGGCGCCCTGTTCCCAATCCTTGGATATGCGACGCATTCTAAAAGGTGGCGGCGCGCGAACACAAGAACTTTGTGATCACGCTGTCTGACAGGTTGTAGGAGAGCTATGTGATAGGTCAGCACGGCCTACCTGATAGGAGGCGCGCCAGTCCGGCATCACCGGCCGTCGAGACCGGCCGCGGTCGGCTGCGCTATAATCCGCCCCGGTGCGTGCTTCGAGACCTGGGTCCCCGCCAGGCACTCTTCCCGACCGCGTCGTGCGCCACTTGGTGTCGCACATCCGGAAGCGCCGGTTGACGACCGGCGATCCGATTCCGTCCGAAGTTCGTCTCAGCGCCGACCTGAACGTCAGCCGGAGCATCGTCCGCGAGGCGTACCGGTCGCTCGCCTCGGCCGGCATTCTCGACATCGCCAACGGCCGCTCGCCGCGGGTCGGCCGGCTCAGCAACCGCACGTTGACGCAGGTACTGCAGCACGCGCTCTCGACCGATCAGGCCTCCCGCAATCACGTCTTCGAGGTGCGGCGATCGATCGAGATCCGTGCGGCGGAGCTGGCCGCGACGCGCCGCACCGAGGATCACCTCGTCGAGCTTCTCGACGCGGCCGCCGCGATGCGCGCCGCCGGCGACCGCCGCGCGCACTTCATCCGCGCCGACATGCGGTTCCACGAAATCATCGGCCGCGCCACGGGCAACCCGCTGTTCGTGATGCTCGGCGACGCGCTGCGCGCGTGCGTACAGATGACGATCGATGCCGGCTTCGACAGCCGACGGACCCGGACCGAGCTCGCGCGCGTCGCCGAGATCCACGCCGGGATCGCCCAGGCCATCGTCGATCGCGACGCGGCACAGGCCCGCAAGCGGATGAAGGTCCATTTCGACGAGGCCCGCGCGTACGTCGTCGGTCCGCCGCCGCGCCGCCCGCGGCCGCGCTAACGCGGCACCATCTATCGGCTGGATGATCGCGGCACGCCTCGGACCGCGCACCACCGAACGCCACGTTCCGGAGTCCGACCCGTGTTCGATCCTGGCAGCCTGTTCGTCGATCTGATCGTCAGCAGCGTCGGTGGCGCGCTCTTGTGGTACGGACGCAAGAGCCAGCGCTGGCCGCAAATCGTTGCCGGACTCCTGCTGATGGTCTCGCCCTACGCCGCGCCCACCGCCGGCTGGATGGCCCTCACCGGCGCCGCGATCGTCGTCGGCCTCATCGTCGCGATTCGGTTGGGGTGGTGAGGGAAGGGATTGGGGACTAGGGATTAGGGAGACAGATCAAAGAAAGTTGACACCGCGAGCCCCCGAGCGCAGCGAGGGCGGCGAAGCGCCGTAGCGCTGGGGGTGGGACCCCAGCGCACTGCAAAAAAGATGACCCGTTCTACTCCGCCCGCAGCGCGATCGTCGGCGCGAGTCGTGTCGCGCGCCGCGCCGGCAGCCAGGCGGCGACGACGACCACTCCCGTCATGACGAGGGCGGCCAGGACCAACGACAGCGGATCGGCGGGGCGGATGCCGTAGAGCCAGCTCGTTACCGTCTTCGACAGCCACGCCGCGCCCACCAGTCCCAACACCGCACCGGCTCCCGCAGCAACCGCCGCATCACGCGTCACGAGCCGTGCGACGTCGCGCGATGTCGCGCCGATCGCCATGCGGATCGCGATCTCACGTGTTCGCCGTGCCGCGACGAATCCGACAACGCCGAGGATGCCGGCCGCGACGACACCGGCGGCCGCGACGGCGAAGAACACGACCAGAAGCGTCGCAAACGATCGGTCGTTGACCGACTGCATCAGCCGCGCGCGCAAGGTGTCGCTGCCCTGAATGGTGACGCCCGGCGCCGCCGCGCGAATTTCGCGTTCGAGCGCCGTCGCGAGTGCCGGCGAGGGATCCGTGGCGTGCACGACGAAGTTGACCCAACTGAAGAGCGGCGTGCCGGGCGTTCCGATCGGCACGTAGACGGTCGGCCGCGGCGGCTCGTCGAAGGCGGTCGTATAGAGATCCTTCACGACGCCAACGATGACGAACGTGCCGGAACCGGCCACGATGGTGTGCCCGACGGGCGATCGGCCCTCGCAGCACGCCTCGGCGAACGACTGCGACACGGCGATCGCGCGACCACTGTCGGCCGCCGACGGCAGCCGGCCGGTCACGAGCCGCGCCCCGGCCGCCTGAAAGAAATCCGCGCTCACCTGCCGCGGACCGCCGGGGACTCGGCGACCGTCGAGCACGAGCGGTTTGTCGACGCCCACGGCGCGGAGACCGTCGACGAGCGATCCGGGAGATGCCCCCGCCTGGGTCACGCCCGGTAGCGCGCCGAGCCGCGCAATCGTCGCCTCGATCGCGGGCGCGAGCGCGTCCGGCGATCCGTGGTAGACGGCCGAGACCGCGAGCGTGTTGCCGTCATAGCCGGGATCCTGCGCGAGCAGGTTGACGTACGAGCGACCGAAGAGCACCGCGCCCGCGACGAGGACGATGGCGACGGCCGTCTCGGCCGCCGTCATCAGGAAACGCAGCGCGCGCAGGCTGCGCGTCTCGACCGCCGACGTTTGGCTGACGAGCGCGAGCGGCGTGACACGCCACGCGGCCCACGCGGGAGCGAGTCCCGCCCCCATGACGAGCGCGCCGGCCGCACACGCGGCGACGGCGACGCGCCAGGTCAACGCGGGCGCGCCGAGCGACGTGTATTGCGCGGGAATCACGACGGCGGCCGCGGCTAATGCGGCGTTCGCCACGACGAGACCCGCGGCAACGCCGGCAGCGGCCAGCAGCCCGAGCTCGACGAATACCAGCCGGACGATGTCGATGCCGCTCGCACCGAGCGCTTCGCGCGCGGCGATCTCGCGCGTCCGTGAGGCGCCGCGCGTGAGGAGCAGATTGGCGACGTTCGTCGCGCACACGAGAAGAATGAGCGCGCCGGCGCCAAGCGCGCCGAGCGCGAGCGGTCGCACGCGCGCGGTCAGGAGCGTACCGAGCGGCGTCGCGACGACCACGGCGCCAGTCGTGGGCATGCCGCCGCCAGCGGGCTGCGCTCCTGTCGAGAGTGCGGCCTGAACCATTGCCGGCGTCACGCCCGCACGCAGGCGTGCGAGCGGTGACATGACGCTGCCGTAGCTGTAGCCGCCGCCGGGCAGGATACGCAGATTGGCGATGAGCCCGTCGGCCAACGGCACGTAGCCGCCGACGCTCGTCGCCGATCGTCCATTCGGATCGAGAAATGACGCCGGCAGCACGGCCGTCACCCGATACGCGCCGGCCTCGTCATCGGTCCGCGACAGGAGCGCGCCGATGGGCGACCCGCGGCCATCGCCGAACAGGCGACGCGCCGCCTCCGCGGTCAGGATGACGGGCGTCTCGTCCGGCGGCGATGCGGGACGCCAGTGGGCCGGCATCGACACGGGCACGCCGATGAGATCGAAGAAGTTGGCGGAGACCGCGCGCAGCCGCAGCGACATCTCCCCCATCGGCGCCGACACGAGCGGCAGCGTCACGGCCCCGTCGGCGGCCACGCCATCGAACAGATCTTGCTGTGACTGCCAGTCGCCAAGTCGCGGCACGTTCTCCGGCGTGCGAGTGCGCAGCAAGAGGCGGACAAGTGCGTCCGGCTCGCGATAGGGCAACGGCCGCAAGAGATAGGGATCGGCGAGCGCG
>CALFMR010000453.1 GCA_937880585.1 uncultured Acidobacteriota bacterium | reverse complement strand
TTGACCTGGTGATCAGGCAGGCGAGCGTCAACCGCGAGGCCGGTCCGCGCGCTCGCGAAGGCTACGGCCAACCGCAGACATTCCAGTCTTGACGCATGCACAAGACAGATGCCACGGCGTCGCACCTCGCGGCGGGTTTGGGTCCCTCCGAGCGAATCGCCGTTGGCGTCCAGCGCTGGCGGTGGCACCTTCGCGAATACCTGCAGTTCGATGCCGGCGTTGCCCACGCGTGCCTCGGCGCGGCCGGCCTGACGGCCGGCTCGATCCTCCGCACCCGTGGCCGCGGTGTGCGCGCGATTCGCCTCGAGAGCGCGCTGCATCGCGCCGCCTTGGCCGGCTTCGTCGATCGTACGGTCGAACGGCGCATCGCCCGCTCCCGCGCGAGCGGCAGTGCCGACCTCCAGCGCCACGCCGAGACCGTAGCGCCGGTCGCCGCGACGCGGGTCTTCTTCGAGGATCCGGGCCGGCTGGTCGGCAAGCGCATCCTCGTGCTCAAATCGCCGAACGGCGCGGAGAAGGGTGTCGTGCTCGTCGACTACTTCTTCGTCTTTCCCCTGTTCGCCCGCTTCTTCGATCTCGACCGCATCGCGAGCCGCTACCACATCGTCCTCGAGCCAAGCTGGTCGGGGTACTGCGAACCCGACCTCCTCTGCCTGCTGGATCGACCGTTTCCGCTGTTCGTCCAGGCGTACGAGCCGCGCGATATCGCGCTGCTCGAGCGCCTTGACTCGAATTTCATTCCGGTGCCGACGGCCGCCAACTGGTGGATTGACCATCGCGCCTTCCATCCGATCGACGGCGCGGTGCGCGACGCCGACGTCCTGTTTCTTGCCGCCTGGGCGCGATACAAGCGTCACGACGCCTTCTTCCACGCCTTGGCGCGGCTCCGTCGCCGGGGCGAGCGTCTGAAGGTCATCCTGGTCGGCTACAACGGCGACCAGCGCCGCGCCGATATCGAGCGGCTCGCGCGCTATCACGGCGTGGCCGATCAGATGGAGATCTTCGAGCGCATCGCGCCGGAGGAGATCAATCGGCAGTTCGCCCGCGTCAAGGCCAACCTGCTGTGGTCTCGCCGCGAAGGCTTCAATCGCGCGATTGTCGAAGGGATGTATGCGGGGGTTCCCGCCATCCTGCACGAGGGCTTCAACTACGGCTATCGGTACCCGTACATCAACGAACAGACGGGCGCTTTCGCGACGGAAGCCTCGCTGCCCGACCGGCTCCTCGAGTTCGTTCGCCGGTCACGCTCGATGGATCCGCGCACCTGGGTGTTGAGCCACATGAGCCCGCAGCAGGCGACGGCGGTGATCGACGCCAGCATCGCGGCGTATGCGCGACAGCACGGCGAGCCCTGGACCGAGGGACGGATCGCGGTCAAGGTCACGTCGCTCGACGCGATGGCCTACTGGGACGAAGGCGACCGCGATCGCTTCGCATCCGACCACGCATTCCTGCGGTCGATGCTTCGCGGCTCCTGACGCCAGCCGCCGCAAGCCCTTGTCATCCGTCGTCATGTCTACTACATCAGCACAGTCGGATCCGGGCGCCTCGCTCGCTGGCCGGAAGATTCTCGTGACCGGCGCCAGCGGTTTCATCGGCACGCATCTCTGCCATCGGCTGTGCGCAGCCGGTGCGAAGGTCACGGCGATCTCACGGGCCGCACATGAGTCGCCGGCGCTCCAGTGGCTACGGGGCGACGTCGCCGACCTGGCCTTCGTACGCCAGGCGTTCCGTGAGGTCGCGCCCGAGGTCGTCTTCCACCTGGCAAGCCACGTCCAGGGGGCGCCGCATCTCGAACAGGTGCTGCCGACGCTGCGTGCCAATTTGCTCACGACGGTCCATCTCCTCACGGCCGCCGCCGAGCACGGCGCCGGACGCCTGGTGCTGACCGGCTCGATGACCGAGCCCGATCCCGATCAGGGCGAGCGGTTTCCCGTCGCGCCGTACGCGGCGGCCAAGTGGGCGAGCAGCGGCTACGCCCGCATGTTTCACGCGCTCTATGGGGTGCCCATCGTCCTCGCTCGCGTCTTCATGGTGTACGGGCCGGCGCAGTTCGATCGCAGCAAGCTCGTGCCCTACGTGATCCAGTCGCTCCTTCGTGGCGAGTCTCCACGCCTCTCGAGCGGCACCCGGCTCGTCGACTGGATCTACGTCGCGGACGTCGTCGAGGGCCTGCTGGCGCTGGCCGCCACGCCCGGCATTGAGGGACGCACGCTGGACCTGGGATCGGGACGGCTCATCTCGATTCGCACGATTGTCGAGACCCTCTGCCGTCTCACGCGGCTAGACGTCGAGCCGTCGTTTGGCGCGCTGGCCGAGCGGCCGATGGAATCGCAGCGGGTCGCCGACGTCGACGCGACGTTCCGTGCAGTCGGGTGGCGGTCGATGGTCCCGCTCGACGAGGGCCTTCGGCGCACCATCGCGTGGTACGGCGAGCATCCCGACCCGATGGCGTGAGGGCGATGTCCGGCCGGCGTGGCGCTTGCGCGTCGCGGACCGACCATCGCGCGGGGGACCGCGCTCAGATACGTTCGGCGAACTCGAACTCGAGCCGGTGGAAGTACGCCCACGCGATCCCGAACAGCACGAACGAGAGGGCCGCAGCCCAGGCGAACGCGAGGTCCGGCGGATGGTTCAACAGGAGGACATTGCGGTACGCGTCGATGATGGGCGTGATCGGGTTGAACTTGAGCACGGCGCCGAGCCGACCGCTCACGTTCTGCACGGGGTAGACGACCGAGCTCGCAAACATCCAGATCGTGATTGCGATCTCGAACAGGTACTTCACGTCGCGATAGAACAGGTTCGCCATCGAGAGCAGCAGCGCGAGGCCCGTCGTGAAGACGACGTGCACGAGCAGCACGAAGGGGAACCACAGCACGTTCACGCCGAGCGGTACGTGATACCAGATCATCAGTGCCGCGAGGACGAGGCCGCCCACGGCGAAGTCCGCGAGGCAGACGAGCACCGCCGAGAACGGAAAAATTTCGCGCGGGAAATAGATCTTCGACACGAGGTTGGCGTTGCTCGTGAGCGAGACCACCGAGAACCGGAGCGCGGACGCCAGGAAGTTCCACACCCACAGGCCGGAGAACGCGAACACCACGTAGGGGACCGGCGTCTCGACACGTGCGACGCGCGTGAACACGACGTAGAACACGGCCGTGTTCACGATGGGCATGAAGATCGCCCAGCCGAACCCCATGACGGTTTCCTGGTAGCGCAGCAACAGGTCGCGCCACGTCATCTGGAAGAGCAGCTCACGGTAAGTGATCTGCTCCACGAACATTTCCCGGCAGTCCAAGAGCAATGCGCGCACGGTACGTCTTCAGCCTTTCAGGTCGGCCAACGCCTGACGAACGTCATGCGCCGACGGTGAGGTGGAATCGAGCGCCAGCGAACGTTCGAACGCGGCGCGGGCCTTCGTGGCGTCGCCCGTGAGGGCGTAGGCCAGGCCGAGGTGGTAGTGATAGCTGGCGGTCTTCGGGCTCGCATCGACCGACTGCTGCAGCGCCGGGATCGCGAGCGCGCCCAGCCCCTTCTTGTAGTAGATCCAGCCGAGCGTGTCGTTCACTTCGGGCGACTGCGGCAGCGCCGCCTTCGCGGTCTGCGCGAGTTGCAGCGCCAGATCGAGATTGCCGCCCTGCTGCGCGTAGATCCACGCCAGGTTGTTCGCGGCGACCGCCGCATGCGCATCGGTCTGCAGCACGCGTTCGTAAGCCGCGCGCGCGTCATTCGTCCGGTGCTGCATGTCGAGCAGCACGCCCACGATCGTTCGCGCCGAGACCGACTTCGGCTGCTTGTCCGCGATCTGCTGGTACTGCCGGATCGCGTCGTCCGTGCGGCCGCCGGAGAGGTAGAGCTGGCCGAGCGTGGCATAGGCGTCGAGCGCGTTCGGGTCGGCGTCGACCGCCTGACGCAG
This sequence comes from uncultured Acidobacteriota bacterium, assembly GCA_937880585.1. Taxonomy (GTDB): domain Bacteria; phylum Acidobacteriota; class Vicinamibacteria; order Vicinamibacterales; family SCN-69-37; genus CALFMR01. Next base: position 1,996 of record CALFMR010000453.1, on the reverse strand, counting down.
CAGGCGCTCGGCGGTGGCCGGCGATCCTGCCTGCGCGTAGGTCCGCCCGGCGACGGTCAGGACGGCCGCGTTGTGCGGGTCGGCGGCCACGGCGCTGTCGACCCGCGCCGTCGCGGCGCGCGGCTGCTTGTCCTGCAGGTCCATGGCCACGAGGCTCGCGAGCGCGGTGCTGTTGCTCGTGTCGTGGGCGAGCGCCGCGGTAAATGCCGCGCGGGCGGCCGCGCGATTGCCGCGGCGAAGCTGGAGATCGCCGATGCCGTTCTGGACGGCGGCCGAGTCCGGATAGGCTCGGGCCAGTGCCGTCAGCACCGGCTCGGCTTTCGCGACTTCGCCGGCGGTCAGATAGATGCGCGCGCTCAGGAGCTGCGCGTCGGGGCTGTCGGGCAGCTTTTTCACCGCGCTCTCGATGAGCTGTTCGGCCTGCGAGAGCCGCCCCGCACGCAGGTCGAGCCGCGCCAGCTCCATTTCAGCGGCGCCCATGCGCGGGTCGAGACGAAGCGCGTCGTTGAATGCGGTCATCGCATCCGAGTCGTTGTGATGCGCGGCATTGGCGAGGCCCAGCACGAACTTGACTTTCGCCGACTGCGGGTTGGCTTGTGACGCCTGTTGAGCCGCCGTCAGCGCGTCGTCGAGGCGTCCGGTCCTCCCCAGGATCTGGGCGCGGGCGACCAGCGCGTCGGCGTTCTTCGGATCGGCCGAGAGGATCTTGTCGATGCGTGAGGCCGCGGCCGCCGTGTCGCCGGCGTCGAACTCGAGTGACGCGAGCCGCAGTTCGACGGGCGCGGAGCCCGCGCCCGACGTCCCGGTCTCGAGCGACGTCAACAGCTTCCGCGCGTCGTCGGCACGGCGCGATGCGACGTAGTAGTCGGCGAGCGCGAGCTTGCCGGCCTGGTCGGGCGCCGCATCGGCGACGACCTTCAGATAGGGTTCGGCGGCGGCCTCCCGTCGCGTGCCCATGTAGAGATAGCCGAGCGCTCGGTTGGCGAGCAGGCTGTGCGGATCGATCGCGACCGCCGCCTTCAGCGCCGCCTCGGCCTGGTCGACCTGGTTCGTCGCCAGATAGAAATTGGCGATGGCGAGGTGAGCGGGAATGGATTTCGGGTCGAGTTCGAGCGCCTTCTTGAATCCGGCTTCCGCCTCGGCCGTGTGGCCCTGCGCCATCTGCAGCGTGGCCAGGTTCGCGTAGCTGGCGCCGCGATCCGGATCGTTGCTGATCGCGTCTTCCACTTCGCTCACGGCGTCGCCGAATTTCTTCAAGCCCGCGAGCGCGTTTGCGCGCAGGATCTGCGCCTCGACGTTCTTCGGCTCGCGCGCGAGCACCTTGTCGGCGCGGCTCTGGGCATCGGGGAACTGCCGCAGGATGAGCAGCATGTTGCCGGCCTTGAGCTGTGCCGCCGAATCATTCGGCAGCAGGTCGGCCGCGCGGACGTACTCGCGCGTGGCGTTCACGACGTCGCCGGCGTGCGCGTACGCGTCGGCGAGTTTCAACCGCGCTTCACCGAAACGCGGATCCTGCTGCACGGCGTTGCGGTACTGGATGATGGCCTCGGCGTACTTGTGCTGCGTCGCATACGTGTCGCCGCTCTGGACGAACTCCCGCTTGGCCACGTCGGGATTCTTCGAGCAGCCCGCGGCGGCGATCACGGCGCAGAGCGCCGTTACGACAGTCCACCGTTTGGCATCCATCACGTTCATCCTCGCTTTCGATCGTCGATCGCGGTCCAGGGCGTCTAGGACGGCAGGTAGGCGGCCAGCGTGGGAAACAGCGCCTGGGTGAACGCCCGCGTCCGGCCCTCGGCCGCGCGCTCGCCATCGGCACTCGGCAGAATCGGGCTGATGACTCGCACCATCGCCGCGTCGGATCGATTCAGCCGTACCCCGTCGTACACCATGAAAATCTTGCTCCAGTACTCGCTCGCGATGACCCGGCCGTGGCTCTGGTACCAGTAGAGCACCACCTGACGATCCAGCCCTTTCTCGATCACGAATCGGTTAA
>CALFMR010000452.1 GCA_937880585.1 uncultured Acidobacteriota bacterium | reverse complement strand
CGGGAGATCCTTCAGAAACGGCGTGCAGTCGAGGCGCTTCGGCGCGCGGCGCAATCCTGGCGGATGCTCAGGCCGCTCGAGTGACAGCACCATCGTCGGCGTCGGCGTAGCCGCTTTGACGGCTTTCAACTGAAAGCGATCTTCGAGCGCATGCCGCAACATCGCGCGAAAGTCGGCACCAGACAACGACGGGCGAGCAGAGGCTGCCAACACTTGCCAGTCCGGATCGTCCATCCATGCCGGTCCGCCGCGCATGCGAGCCGTGGTGACGTCATAGGCCGTCCCAATGACCGTCCGCAACGAGCATTCGCAACGATAGGTGGGCGCGGATGGGGCCCCCTTCAACAACGCTCCCCGTGGCCCGATCGCAACAGCATCGAAGACGAGCGGCCCGCTCGCTGCCGGGCGCGCCGCCAGAGCGACGACCGCTGAAGGCACCGGAGGCGGCGCCGGCTCATCCGCCTGAAGTTCGGGAGCGACCTGGCGATCCTGGCGAACAGCGGCGGTATCTTCCCGCCGGCCGCAGCCGCAGACCGCGAGCGCACCAGCAAGGACGACGACGACACACGCCACCGAAACTTCAGACGGACGATGAGGCCTGGCACCTTCGTGAGTCGCAGCGAGCGGTCGAGGAGACATCGCGCGGGAGCGTAGCGCGAACGAGTTGATTTGTCCAACATTGTGATTTACCATGCGCCCCATGCCGTCCGAACCGCTGGCGCTCGGTGAATTCGAGCAGGTCGTGCTGCTCGCGGTCCTCTGCGCGCGACAGGACGAGGGCGAGGCGTACGGCATCACGGTCCATGCGGCGATCGAACAGCGCACCGAGCGGCGCGTCGCACGTGGCGCCATCTACATGACGCTCGATCGCCTCGAGAAGAAGGGGCTCCTCACCTCGTCGGTAGGGCCGCCGACCGACGAACGCGGCGGCCGCTCGCGCCGCTGCTACACCGTCACCAAACCGGCGCTCACCGCGCTCCGTGCGTCGCGACGAGCATTGACGCGACTCTGGGAAGGCCTCCCCGCGTCACGCTGACGAGACAGCCCATGCCTCCAGTGCGCTTCGTCACGGCTCTCCTTCGCGGCCTCGTCGACGCGCCATTCGCTGACGCGGTCGTGGGGGATCTGCTGGAAGAACGCGGACGCCGCTCGCGGCTCGGACATCCCGTGCGCGCCCGGCTCTGGTTCTGGCGCTCGCTCGCCGGCGTCCTGCTCTACAGCGCCGCCACCGTCATCTCCCGCTCCGTCCGGCGCGCGGGCCACTCGTTTCTCCACCTGGATCGATGGCACTCGGATGTGCGGATGGCCTTTCGGTCGTTTCACGACGCGCCAGCGACAACGGCCGTCGCGATTGCCGTCCTCACGCTCGGCATCGGCGCCTCGACCGCCATCTTCTCCGTCGTCGACGCCGTCGCGCTGCGCGGTCTGCCCTTCGACCGGAGCGACCAGCTCGTCGCGGTGAGCGAGACGATGGCCGTCGCCACGATGCCGCACGGATTGGTCTACTCGCCCGGCATTTTTGCCGCGTGGCGCGACGCGCATGACGTCTTCAGCGGACTCGCGGCGATCGTGAGCGCCGATCTGAATGTCGAGCGCGACGGCTCGCTCACGCCCGTCGTGCTTCGCAGCGAACGTGTCAGCACGAGTTTTTTCGACGTCCTCCACGTCCGGCCGATCGCGGGCCGGACGTTCACCGCCGACGATGAGATCGACGGGCACGATGACGTGGCGGTCATCAGCTACGGCGTGTGGCAGCGACGATTCGGCGGAGCCCCTGTCATCGGCCACCGCCTGCGGACGCCCGATCGGACGTTCGCGATCGTCGGCGTCATGCCGGCCGGCTTCAACTATCCCGTCGCCGCGATCGATCCCACCGACGTCTGGACGCCGTACGTCGTCTCCGCGGGCGCGCGCGACACCCCCGGAAGTGGCGCGCCGTATTCGCTGACGGTGATTGGCCGGCTGCGCGACGACGTGTCGGTCGCGCGTGCGCAGAGCCGCCTGGATCAAGTCACCGCGGGACTCGCCGCCCGGTTTCCACAGATGTTCCAGCAGGACCGTTCGGCGCTCGTCGAGCCGCTGCAAGGCTCGATCGTCACCGGCGTCCGGTCGTGGATGCTTGTGCTCGCCGGCGCCGTCGCGTGCGTCCTGCTGCTCGCGTGCGCGAATGTCGCGAATCTGATGCTCGTACGCGCGGGCGCGCGGAAGCACGAGCTCGGCGTGCGCACGGCGCTCGGCGCCACGCGGTGGGACATCGCGCGTCCGCTGCTCGTCGAAAGCCTGCTGCTCTCGGCCGCGGGCGCCGCGCTCGGCGTGCTCGTCGCCTTCGGCGGAGTCGACCTGCTGCGGGCGGCGGTTCCGGCGAGCGTGCCGCGGGCCGCCGCGATTGCCGTGAACCTGCGCGTGCTGGCGGCTGCCGGCGCCCTGACGATAGCGACCGGCGTCATCTGCAGCCTGGCGCCCATGATCCAGTTCTCGCGGCCGGAGACTCGCGAGCTCCTGAAGGACAGCGGCCGCACGCACACGCGTGGTTCGACGCGCTGGCTCGGGCCATCCCTCATCGTCGCGGAAGTCGCGCTGGCGGTCGTGCTGACGGTCGGCGCCGCGCTGTTCATCGCGAGCTTCGACCGTGTGACGTCGGTCGACATCGGCCTCGACGTGCGAAACGTCGTCACGGTCGACATGCATCCGTGGCCTGACTACTCGGCTCCGCCCGACGTCATGGGGCGCGAGGCGGAAAGCACGCGGCGGCTCGAACGCATTGCCGCCGAGGTGGCCGCCCTGCCGGGCGTCGAGGGCGCGGCGCTCTTCAGCGGTTTCGCGCCGCTCAGCGGCGCCACGCGCCTCATGGCGACACCGTTCACGGTTCCCGGGCGCCAGTCGGCGCACCGAAGCATTCTGACCGGGTTCGTCTCGCCGACTTATTTCACGCTCCTTGGCATCCCCGTGTTGCGCGGACGTCCCTTCACGCTGGACGATGCCGATGGACCGCCAGCGGTGATTCTCGACGCCAGCGCTGCGCGCGCGTATTTCGGATCGGCTGACGCCGCCATCGGCCAGATCGTTCAATGCGGCGCGTGCGGCATGGCGCCGGCCACGATCGTCGGCGTCGTCGGCGACGTCCGCCCGCGCGGGCCCGAGGTGCCGCCAGAGGCCATGGCCTACGTGCCCTTCGCGCGTACGCGCAGCGCCGCGATGGCCACGTTGATGCTGCGCACCGCCGACGTTGCGCCCATCGCACCGGCCATCCGGCGCATCATCTGGACGGAATTTCCCGATCTCGGATTGCCCGAGATGCGGACGCTCGCCGACGAGCTCCACACCTACACGGCGCCGCGCGAATTCAACATGCTCGTGCTCGGCGTCTTCGGCCTACTGGGACTCGTGATCGCGAGCGTCGGCCTGTACGGCGTCATGGCGGCGCACGTCGCGCAGCGGACGCAGGAGATCGGGATCCGCATGGCGCTCGGCGCGCAGCCTCGCCGAGTACTCCGGCACGTCGTCGGGCGCGCCGCGGTCTATCTCGCGGCCGGACTCGTCGTCGGCCTGCCGTGCGCGTGGCTGCTGTCCGGCCTGGTCCGCGCGTTCCTCTTCGAGACCGCGCCGACCGACCTCCACGCGTACGCCGCGAGCGCCGGCGTCCTCATCGCCGCCGGCCTGCTCGCCGCACTCGCCCCCGCACTGCGCGCCGCGCGGGTCGATCCCATCATCGCGCTGAGAAGCGAGTAGCAGCGGCGCGGTCGTGTCAGACGCGCGGCCGCTCTACTTCTTGACCAGTTCGACGCGCCGATTCTTCGCGCGTCCTTCGGCCGTGGACTGGTCGGCGATCGGATTCGCCGGGCCGAAGCCGTTCGACGACAGGCGCGCGACGTCCGCGCCGTCGGCTTTCAGCGCCGCGACGACGGAGGCGGCGCGAGCCTGGCTCAGCTTGACGTTGTAGTCGTCGGCGCCGACGTTGTCGGTGTAGCCGTCCACCTCGAGCTTCAGCGCCGGGTCGTTCTTCAAGAGCGCCGCCACCTGATCGATGACCGGCTTGGCGTCCGGCCGCAGCGTGGCCTTGTTGAAGTCGAAGTTGACGTAGAGCGCGACGTGACCGTCCTTGTCCAGTGCGGCCTTCATCGCGTCGGCCGTCGGCGGCTGAATCGACGCCGCGAACGGCTTCTCGTCGATCGCGGTCACTTCGATCTCCGTCACCTGGCTATTGATCTTGAGCCAGATGGTCCGGCCGTCGTGCTCGAGCCGTGCCGTCGTGTTGCTGTCATCCGTGTAGAGGACTTGCGCGCCGAGCTTCGCGAGCGCGTCGCGATAGTTCTGCTGGATCGCGAGGTCGCTGGCCGGCGAGTCACCGTCGAACATGTAACCGACGTCGTACAGCGCCCCTTCCACGCTCACCGTCGGCGTGTCCTCGCCCTGCTGGACGGTGAAGTCCGCCTTGTCGAAATTGCGCTTCGTCGGCGTGTCGGCGACGTAACCGGGCATGTGGCCGATCAATCGATAGTCCAACCCCGACGGCGCGGTCAGCGTATCGACGAGCGGCACCTTGTCGACGACCGTGACCTCGATCTCGGTGCCCTCGCTGTAGACCTTGATCCAGGTTTCGCGGCCGTTCTTGACGAGCTTGGCAATGGTATCGAGATCGTCCGTATAGACGATCTGCGCGCCGAGCTTCGACAACTGGTCACGGTAGTTCGACTGGATCTCGAGGTCGCTCAGCGGGTCGACGCCATCCTTGATCATGTAGCTCTGCGTGCACTTCGCGCCGGCCACGACGACCGGCTTGTTGTCGTTCACCGTGCCGACCGAGAACTCTTCGCTGTCGTAGGCCCGCGTCGTCCGCTCTCCCGCGTCGTAAGCCGACAGATGCCCCGCCGGCGCGCATCCCGTCACCGGCGCGGCCAACGCACGCGGCGCGATCCATCCCGCCGCCATCGCGACGCCCAACCCCATCCCAACCAGCGTTCTCATCGACATCAATTCCATCCCGTCTCTTGCCAGTCATCTTCTTTGCAGTGCGTTGGGGCCCCATCCCCAACGCTACGGCGCTCGACGCCCTCGCTACGCTCGCCAGTCATCTTCTTGGCAGTGCGTTGGGGCCCCACCCCCAACGCTACGGCGCTCGACGCCCTCGCTACGCTCGGGGTCTCGCGGTGTCATCTTCTTTCAGTCCCTCTTCGCGATCTTCGCGTCTTCGCGTGAAACCGTGTCTGTTCCCTTCGCGCCCTTGACGTTACGGTGCCTGATAAATCCGCAGATTGCTGACCGACCACTCCGGCGCACCGGCGACGGTCGCCGTCTGCGTGATGCGCACATACTTCGCGCGCGTGGGCGCGAAGGTGATCGTTGTGTGACGACCGCTGCCCTCGCCCGTCGCGACCGGTTTGCTCCACGTCCGACCATCGGTCGACACCTGCACGGAGTACCCGCGCGGATAGCCGACGGCCGCCGTCGCGCCGGCGTTGCCGCCGCGACCCTGGACGAGCACCTGCGCCGAATCGAACTGCAGTTCGGTGACCGACACCAACTGCGGCAACTCGACCGTCAGCCACATTCCCGCCGTCTGCGGCGCCCCAGAGCTCCAGCCGCGCAACGTCGCCGCGCCCGACGCGTTCTCGGTTGCGTGGCTGGCGGTGAGCGTCCATCCGTGCGGATCGATCAGGCGTGGAAGCGACGCGTCGAGCTCGCCCTCGGTCCAGGGCGTCTTCCGAGTCTTCATCGACGCACGGACGCGCGCGACGTCGGCTGGCGTGACGAGGTCGCCGCTGTTGCCGAAGCTGCTGCGCACGAAGGACGCGACGCCCGCCACCCAGTCGTCGCTCGACGTGCTGCCGAGCGGCGCCATGACGTCGGCGTACGTCCGTCCGCCGACCGGGCCAGTCAGGCCGCCGAGCAGCACCTTGATGATGTAGTCACGATGTCCCTGCACGCGCGGCGATCCGGCGAGCGGCGGCGCCATCATCTCGCCCGGCGCGCCTCCCGCGAGCGCGCGTCCCATGCCGTCGGGCCCGTGGCACGACGCGCACACCGAGTTGAACACGTCTTCGCCGGCGTCGAGACGCTTCTCTTCGTCAGGCGTCAAGGTACCGGGCCGGCGCCGCGGTCCGGCGGCGGGAGGCGCGAGCAGATGGTCCGCGATGAGGACCACACCCTTTGCATGACTCGCGGTCTTCGCCGCCGTGATGAGCGCTCTCGCGTCGGGCAGGTTCAGGACGTTCACCGTGAGCATCGCCTGAATGACGACATTCGGGTCGGCGTCCTTGGTCATCGCGCGATAGTCATCGGCGAACGACTGGTCGCCAGCCTTGTAGAGCGACTCACTCGCGCGAATCGCCTGCACGCGCATCCGCGGATTGGGATCCTTCATGAGCGTGCGCACGAGCGACGGATCGAGCCCATTCAGCCCCTCGAGCGTCCACATCGCATGGAAGCGCGAGACGAGGGCCGTGTCGTCACCGTTCCCCGCCTGTGTGGCCGAAGCGGCCGCAGGCTGCGAAGGCTCCGCCATCGCCTTCAGCGCCGGCACGACCGACGTGTCCTGCTTCAGCACGAGCAGCCGCTGCGCCATGTCGCGCCACCAGCCGTTGGGGCTCGAGAGATGCGCGACGAGCTGGGCCGGCGTCTCGCCGTACATGTGCGGCGGCGCGAAGTGCGGCTCGACCGGCGGAATGGCCGGCTGCCCCATGTTCGTGTCGGTCTTGGGCACGGCGGCGCGGCCGTCATAGCGCAGCCGCCAGATCCGTCCGTGCGAGACGACCTTGTCGAGCTGATACTGCTCGATCTTCGCGCGCAGGTACGAGCCGGGCCCCGACCATTCCCGCTCCTGGATGATGCCGTGGTACATGTCGGCGATGTACACGGTCCCATCGGGCGCGTTGCTGATGTTGACGGGACGGAAGAGCTGATCCTCGCTCGTGATGAATTCCGATTGCGGATACGCGTTCTGCAGCTCGGTCAGCCCCTCGATGTTCACGATCTTGGCGCGGCGCACCAGACGTCCGACCGGCTCGGTGAAGAGCAAGTCCCCTTTGAGATCCGCCGGCAACGCATCACCACGCACGATCGCGGGTCCGGTCGCCGCCGTGAAGTGATTGAGGTTCGCGGCCGGCATGCGGATGCGGCCGATGCCGCCCTGCATGTCGCCGATACCCGGACTCGGCCAGACGACGGCGAAGTCCTTCTCGAAGCCGTTCTCCATGCCGGCCGGACAGTTCGGATCGGGCGCGGCACCCGCCGGCGCGGGCGGACACGGCGTGAACGCGCCGTATTGAATCGGGTACTGGAAGTTCATCGGACCACGTTCGCCACCCGCGTCGACGAACCACGGCTTGCCGTCGTTGTCCATCGCAAGGCCCCACTGGCCGCCGTTCGGCCCGGTGCGCTCGCGCAGGAATCCAGTCGGCGTCCAGCGAATCCGGAACGCGTTGTAGGTCGTGTAAATCCAGTTGTCGAGCCCCCAGACGAGTCCCGCTTTCTGGTGCTCGATGTTCGCGTCGCCACTCTGTCCGATGCCGGTGAAGACCACCTCGCGCTTGTCGGCGACGCCGTCGCCGTTCGTGTCGGTCAGCTTGATGATGTCGTCCGAATCGGTCTCGCTCGTGAGGATGACGCCGTCGGTGAGCGGCAGGATCATGCGCGGCGCGACGAGATGGTCCGCGAAGATGGTGTGTTTGTCGTAGACGCCGTCGCCCTTGGTGCTCTCCCAGCGGCTGATGCGGCTCACGGGATCGTGCTCGTGCGTCGCCTCGGCGTCCATCATGTAGCCGATCATCTCGCCCACGTACATCCGGCCGTTGCCGTCGAACTCGATGATCGTCGGACTGATGATGTCGGGATCGGACGCGACGAGCTCCAGCCGATAGCCGGTCGGCAGCCGGAAGCCGGCCGCTTCCTCGGCAGGGGTCCGTGCGGTGTACGGCGTCTTCGGCGTGAAGTCGGTGAGCTCGCTCGTCGACGACGCCTGCCCGCCGCCCCCCAGACCGGTGAAGGTCACCTGCTCGCCGGGCTTCAGCTTGCGAGCCGATCCCGTCATCTCGTACTGCCCGTCCATCACCGCCATGCTGGCGCGCGTGGCGGCCGCGTCAGGCGTGAGCGTCAGGACGGTCGACATCATCGTGTTCATCGCCTGCGTCACGTACTTCAGCACGAGACTCTTGCCGGCGACCGTGACGTCAGTCACGTTCACGGTCGGCTGTCCCTGCGCGTGAACGACCGCCGACGGCGTGCCGCCGTCGTTCTTCACGTCGACGCCGAAGGTGGCCTGGTTGGCCATGACGGCAATCGTGACGACCCAGTTGCCGACGAACGGCGCGATCTCGTCGCCCGTCGGCTTGTGCGCCGCCGGCGCAGCGGGCGCGGCAGCGGTCTGTCCGAAGACGGGGATCATCGCTCGTGTGAAGAGCGCGACCGTAACGGCGAACGCCAGGACCAGGATGGACGAAGCGCGGACGACGCGTGACATCGGATACTCCCTGAAAATCTTCACCGTCTATTGGACATCGCCAAGGGTCCGCGTGTCACGCCCGACACGTGGACGCCGGCCGCCGTTTACAAATCTTAACGACCTCGCCGGCCCTGCCCGTCGTCTACCCACAAGAGCGCGGACGTTCCGTCCGCCGAGGATGGCATGGCGCATACAGACACAGATGACATTCAGGCCACGCTCGGTCTCACGGCCGAGAGTCGGCACCGCGCGCGGCGAAGCCGTTGGCTGTGGATTGCGATCGTAGTCCTCGTCGTCGCGGGCGGTTTGTGGGCGTGGTGGCACACACGCGGCGACGCCGGCCCGCAGTATCAGACGAGCCCCGTCGCGCGCCGCACACTCACCGTCAGCGTCACGGCCACCGGCGCACTGGATGCGTTGACGCAGGTCGACATCGGCACGGAAATCTCCGGGATCATCGAGTCGGTGGACGTGGACTTCAACAGTCCCGTCCACGTGGGGCAGATCCTGGCGCGCGTGAACACGGAGAAGCTCGACGCGCAGGCGGCGCAGGCGCGCGCGTCGCTCAATGCATCCAAGGCCAAACAGGTGCAGGCGCAGGCCACGCTCGTCGAAGCGCAGGCCGATCTCGCGCGCTTCCAGCACGTGCGCGAACTGAGCGGCGGCAAGGTGCCCTCGCAGCAGGACATGGACGCGCAGGTCGCCACCGTGAAGCGCGACGAGGCCGACCAACACAGCGCGGACGCCGGCGTCGCGCAATCCCAGGCGAATCTCGACGCCATCGAGACCGACATCCACAAAGCCATCATCCGCTCGCCCATCAACGGCATCGTCCTCAACCGCGAAGTCGATCCCGGCCAGACGGTCGCGGCGTCATTCCAGACGCCGACGCTCTTCACGCTGGCCGAAGACCTCACCAAGATGCGGCTCATCGTCGACGTCGACGAGGCCGACATCGGACAGGTGCGCGCCGGCGAGCGCGCGACGTTCCGGGTCGACGCCTATCCCGATCGCACGTTCGATTCGACCGTGCAGGAAGTGCGCAGCACCCCGACGACGTCGAACGGCGTCGTGACGTATCAAACGGTGCTCACGGTCGACAACAAGGAACTGCTCCTCCGGCCCGGCATGACGGCCACGGCGGACATCACGGTGACGGAAGTCAAGGACGCGCTCGTCGTCCCCAACGCCGCGCTGCGATTCACGCCGCCCGAGACGATGCCGCAGCAGACCGGCTTCTTCCGTCCACCGCCGGGCAACGAACCGCGCGACCGATCGGCCGACGCATCGACGCCGCACGTCTGGACGCTCGTCAACGGCAAGCCGACGCTGGTGAAGCTGACGCCCGGGCCGAGCGACGGCCGATTCACCGTCGTCGAGGCTGGCTCACTCCAGGTCGGCACACCGGTCATCACGGATCTCGCCGTCACGGCTGGCTGACGCGATGGCGGACCCTCTCATCGAATTCGAGCGCGTCGAGCGCGTCTACGGCCGCGGCCAGGCCGAAGTCCGCGCACTCGCCGGCGTCGACTTCCAGGTACAGCCGGGCGAATTCGTCGCCGTGATGGGCCCGAGCGGCTCGGGCAAGTCGACGACGATGAACATCCTCGGGTGCCTCGACGTGCCGACGAGCGGTACGTACCGGTTTCGCGGGGTCGACGTCGGCGCGTTGACGCGCCAGCAGCGCGCGCTCCTCCGCCGGCACTATCTGGGATTCGTCTTCCAGGGATTCAATCTGCTCAACCGCACATCGGCGATCGAGAACGTCGAACTGCCGCTCGTCTATCGCGGCACGCCCGCGGCCGAGCGTCGGCGGCGCGCGCGCGAGGCGCTGGGCGCGGTCGGCCTCACGGGCTGGGAAACGCACACGCCGGCTGAGCTGTCGGGCGGCCAGATGCAGCGCGTCGCGATCGCGCGCGCCATTGTCACCGAGCCCTCGGTGCTCTTCGCCGACGAGCCAACGGGCAACCTCGATACGGCACGCAGCGTCGAGATCATGGATCTGCTCGTCCGATTCAACCGCGAGCGTGGTCTCACCGTGCTGATGGTCACGCACGAGCCCGACATGGCGGCCTACGCCTCGCGCGCGATCCACTTCCGCGACGGCCTCGTCGAACACGACCTGCGCAGCGAAGGAGCGCACTGATGCTGCTCAACGCCGTCGTCCTCGCGTTCCGTGAGATCCGGCGCAACGTCCTGCGCTCGTCGCTCACGACGCTCGGCATCGTCATCGGCGTCGCGTCGGTCATCACCCTCGTGACGCTCGGCAACAGCGCGACCCAGAGCGTGACGGCCAGCATCGCCAGCATGGGCAGCAACCTGCTGACGATCATGCCCGGCCAGCAGCGCGGCCCGGGCGGTGCGTCGGCGGCGGCCACGCCCTTCCACGTGCAGGATGCAGACGTCATGGCGCGCGATCTCACGACCGTAACCGACGTCTCGCCCATCGCATCGACGACGCTCAACGTGATCAGCGGATCGAAAAATCGATCCACGTCGATCACGGGCACGACGGATACCTATTTCACGGCCACGGAGTGGCCGCTCGCGAAAGGCCGGTTCTTCAGCGATAGCGAAGAGCGGGCCGGCGCGGCCGTCTGCATCATCGGCGACACGATTCGGAAGGAAGTGCTCGACGTCGCCGATCCGATTGGCGCGTCGATCCGCCTGCGATCGATGTCGTGCCGGGTCATTGGGCTGCTCGCGAAAAAGGGCGAGAGCACGTTCGGCCAGGACCGCGACGCGACGGTTGTCATCCCACTGAGAACACTGCAGCGGCGGCTCACGGGGAACAACGACATCGGACAAATCCAGGTGTCGGTGCCCAAGTCGGTCTCGACCGCGCGCGCGCGTCAGGACGTCGAACAGTTGCTGCGCGATCGGCGCCACCTCCGGCCGGAGGACGACAACGACTTCACGATCTTCGCGCAGGAGGACCTCGCGACGGCGATTTCGGGCACGACGCAGACGCTGACGGCGCTGCTCGCGGCGGTCGCGGCCATCAGTCTGCTCGTCGGCGGCATCGGCATCATGAACATCATGCTGGTCTCGGTGACCGAGCGGACGCGCGAGATCGGCAT
>CALFMR010000451.1 GCA_937880585.1 uncultured Acidobacteriota bacterium | reverse complement strand
GAGACGACGTTCGGGCAGGCGCTTGCCTGATCATACGTCGGCCGCCGCGGACCGGTTACACGGCCGCGGCGACCTGAGGCCGCCGGCTCGTTCAACCGTCATCGGCAGCCCGCCCCTGGGCGTCAGGGTAATCGCGGGCTCGGGGACCACACGCCGCCCGGCGAGTGACCGCAGCCGAAGGGTGCGAACGATCGTCGCGACGATGAGCGTGCATTCGTGACGCGCAAGCGCCTGGCCGATGCAGACGTGGCGTCCGCCGCCGAACGGGAAATACGCGAAGGGCGGCCAGGTGGTCCGGCATTCGGCGAATCGCTCGGGGTCGAACCGAGATGGGTCTGGAAAATACATCGCACGGCGGTGAACGACCCACGGACAGAGATACAAACTCGCGCCGGCGGCGACGGTCGCGCCGCTCGGCAGCCGATCATCGGCGACGGCGATGCGCGTGAAGAGCCAGGTCGGCGGATACAGCCGCATCGCCTCGGCGATGACCTGGCGTGTGTAGCGCAGCGCGTCGTAGTCACTGGCGGCGACGCGACATCCTCCCGTCACCGTCTCGACTTCCTCCTGCACGCGCGCCGATACCTCGTCGTGACACGCCAGCAGGTGCCAGGTCCACGCCAGCGCCTCCGCCACGGTCTCGTATCCCGTCAGCGCGATCGTTCGCGCCTCATCGGCGACGTCGTCATCGTCCAATCCGCGGTCATCGGTGCCGCGCGCGGCGAGCAAGAGCGATAGGAGGTCGTCGCCGAGGCCGGACTCGCGCCGGCGCACGATCTCGTCGCGAAGAATCGACCTGATGACGCGGTTCGCGCGACGATGACGCCAGACGACAGGAAGCGGCAGACGATCGCGACCAGCGACGGGATAGTCGAACCAGTACTGGATGTAGCGGCGTCGATCGCGGATCGCCGCGGCGAGCTCGTCGGCGCGGCTCGCGTCCCGGCCGAGAAGCGCCTGTGTGATGACGTCCTGCGCGAGCCCAGCCATCTCGACGGCGACGTCGACGACCTGGCCGGCGGTCCAACTCGACGCACGCTTCTCGGCGAGTGCCACCGCGGCCTCGGCGAACGGCACGATCGCCGCCTGGGCGAACATCGGCTGCAACGCGCGTTTGCGCGCGAGATGCGCGTCGCCCGCGAGCGTCAGCAGCCCGGTGCCGGCCAGTCGAACGCCCGCGGCACTGCGACGCTGCGATCCTTTTTCGTAGCGCTCGGGATGCGTCTGCAGGACGTGCTGCACATCGCGCGCGTCCTTGAGCAACCACGTGTGGCGGCGCATCGGCACGGGCACGACGACGTCGGACGCGGCCGCGCAGCGCTCGAGATAGCCGAGCTTGTCGCGGCGAAACGCGACGACGTCCATCATGATGCGCGCGTCTCCGCCGTCGAAACGCCCGCCGCGGCGGCCGACCGCCGCGTCTTCTCCCGGCGGACCTCGTCGACCAGCGCCAGGTACTGCGAGAGATGCGTATCAACGGTCCACAGCTGCTCGTAGGCCGCGCGTCCCGACGCGCCAAGCCGCGCGCGTTCGTCCGGTCGCGCGATCAATCGATGTAAGTGCCCGACCAGCTCGTCGTCGGTCGTGTAGCTCAGCGCGCCGCCCTCGTCGGCTAGCTCGGCAAGCGAGCCGAGCCGCCGCGCGACGACCGGCGTTCCGGCAGCCATGGCTTCGGCGGCCACCAACCCGAACGCTTCGTAGGTCAACGACGGCACGATGACGCCGCACGCGCGTGCGTACGCCGCGCGCATCTCGTCGTGCGAGAGCGTTCCGGTGAAATGAATGCGATCGCAGTCGCCCGCCAAGCGGCGCAGCTCGGCCTCGTATCGGCCGCTGCCGGCGATGACCAGCCGCAGGGCCGGATGCCGGCGCACGAGCGGCACGAGGGTGTGCGCGCCCTTGAGCTTCTCGAGGCGGCCCGCGAACAGGAAGAATGGCGTGGACGGCAACGCCGGCGCGGGCGGCAAGGTCCCCAGGGGATCGACGACGAAGTGCGGCAGGTGGACGAACCGCGCGTCGAGACCAGCGGCGCGGTGGCGATCGAGAATCGCGCGGCTCGGCGCAATGACGCGATCGACGTGGGCGAGCGCGTGCGGCACCATCTGCGTCCGGCGCCACCACTGCGGCGGCCGGCCGTACGTCAGCGCGCAGCGGACACACGCCGGCCGTTCACACGGCGCGGCGTTCATGCGAAAGAGCGTGTGCGCCTCGCAGAGCAGCCAGTGCTCGTGCAGCGTGAGCAGTTTCACGCCGCGGCCGTACCGGAGCACCGCCGGGCCGAAGAGCGAGATGTTGTGGAAGTGCACGACGTCGAAATCGGTGCGACCGAGGTGCCGCTCGAGGGTGCGCGCGACGGGCCACGGAAATCCCGTCTGATGCGCGGCCACGAGCGCGAGGCGCCCCGCGCGACTCTTCAGTCCATGCACGCGCAGGCCGGGCGGAAGACGAGGTCGCCAGCCGGCCGGCTCGGCCGAACGCGCACGATACGCGTCGCGCAAATAGACGACGTCCACCTCATGGCCGCGGTCCGCGAGAGCTTCACTCAGGTCCCGAACGAACCGGCCATCTCCGCCAAACGCGTGCGGCGGGTAGAACGTCGTAATCATGCAGAATTTCACGGCGCGGGCCGTGATTATCGCACGCGCCCGGACGCCTCGACGTCACCTCTATACTGGTAGTGATTGCGTCGTTTCCGGCGCGCGAGGTGACATTCATGGCCATCGATCCCGTCTGCGGCATGCAGGTCGATCCCGCCAAGGCCGCGGGCACGAGCGAGTATCAGGGCACGACGTATTACTTCTGCGCGAAGAGCTGCAAGGCGAAATTCGACGCGAACCCCAACCAGTACGTGAAGTAACCCGGCGCCATCCGGCGCCTCGGAGACGTCCGCATGTCGACCGCGCCTGCCGCAGTCCCCGACGAGGTCGTCGATCCGGTCTGCGGCATGACGATCAGCCCGTCGGATGCCGTCGGGCACGTCGACTACCGCGGCCAGACGTACTACTTCTGCGCCCAGTCGTGCCTCGAACGTTTCACGGCCGATCCCGCTGCGTTCCTGGAACCGACCTCGCGCGATGCGACGACCGCCGACGCCGCCGCGCGGCCGGATCAAATCTACACGTGTCCGATGGATCCGGAGGTTCGTCAGATCGGCCCGGGCGCCTGCCCGAAGTGCGGCATGGCGCTGGAACCCGTCTCGATCGCGCCCGCGACGAAGACCGAGTGGACGTGTCCGATGCACCCGGAGGTCGTGCGCGACGCACCGGGTGCGTGCCCGATCTGCGGGATGGCGCTCGAGCCGCGACAGGTCGCGGTCGACGTGTCGAATCCCGAGCTCGACGACATGACGCGGCGATTCCGCTGGTCGCTCGCGCTCACGGCACCGATTCTCGCCGCGATGATCGCGGACGTCTTCCCTGGACGCCCGCTCGAACGCGCGCTGCCGATGGGCGTGATGACGTGGATCGAGCTCCTCCTCGCCACGCCCGTCGTTCTCTGGGGTGGATGGCCGTTCTTCGTTCGCGGATGGGCATCGATCGTCAATCGCCACCTGAACATGTTCACGCTCATCGCAATGGGCGTGGGTGCGTCGTACGTCTTCAGCGTGATCGCGACCGTCGTGCCCGGCGTCTTCCCCGACGCCTTCCGTACACACGGCGGACAGGTCGGCGTCTACTTCGAGCCGGCCGCGGTCATCGTCGTCCTCGTGCTGCTCGGACAAGTGCTGGAGCTCCGCGCGCGCGGACGTACGAGCGCGGCCATTCGCAACCTGCTCGGGCTCACACCGACCACGGCGAGGCGCGTCGAGGCGGACGGACGCGAGGTCGATGTCCCGCTCGAGACCGTCCATCCGGGTGATCGTCTTCGCGTGCGGCCCGGCGACCGCGTGCCGGTCGACGGCGTCGTCGTCGACGGCCATACGAACGTGGACGAGTCGATGGTGAGCGGCGAGCCGGTACCCGTTGAGAAAACGACCGGCAGTCCGGTCACGGGCGGCACGGTCAACGGCACGGGCACGTTCGTGATGGAGGCCGAGCGCGTCGGCGCGGACACGCTCCTTGCACGCATCGTGCAACTCGTCAGCGACGCACAGCGATCGCGCGCCCCGATTCAGCGGCTCGCGGACCGCGTGTCGGCCTGGTTCGTTCCAGCCGTCGTTGTCGCGGCGATCGTCACGTTCGTCGTGTGGGCGATGGTTGGTCCGGAGCCTCGCCTGGCGAGCGCGCTCGTCAACGCCGTTGCCGTGCTCATCATCGCGTGTCCGTGCGCGCTCGGCCTCGCGACGCCGATGTCGATCATGGTCGGCACGGGCCGCGGCGCGGAGATGGGCGTGCTTCTGCGCAACGCCGAGGCGCTCGAAGTGCTCGGCCGCGTCGACACCGTCGTCGTCGACAAGACGGGGACGTTGACGGAAGGACGGCCGTCGCTCGCGACCGTCCAGGCCGAGTCCGGATTCACCGAGCCTGACGTCCTGCGATTCGCCGCCAGTCTCGAACGCGTGAGCGAACATCCGCTCGCGACGGCGATCGTTCGCGGCGCCGAAGCGCGCGGCGTCGTGACGAGTGACGTGACGAACTTTCAATCGTTGACCGGTCACGGCGTCACCGGTGTCGTCGACGGCCGGCATGTCGGCGTCGGCAACGCCACACTCGTGTCGACGCTCGGCGTGGCGCTCGATCCCCTGGCCGCGGCCGCCGACGCGGTGCGGGCGCGCGGCGAGACCGTGATGTTCGTCGTCGTCGACGATCGACTGGCGGGGCTCTTTGGCGTCACCGATCGCGTGAAGCCAACGGCTGCTGGCGCGATTCGCGATCTCCATGCCGAGGGCTTGCACGTCGTCATGCTCACCGGCGATACCCGCGCCACGGCGGACGTCGTCGCGCGCGCGGTCGGCATCGATCGGGTCGAGGCCGAGGTATTGCCCGACGTCAAAGCCTCGGTCGTCAAACGCCTGCAGGATGAAGGCCGGCGGGTAGCGATGGCCGGCGACGGCATCAACGACGCGCCCGCGCTCGCGCAGGCCGACGTCGGCATTGCGATGGGCACGGGCACGGACGTCGCGATGGAAAGCGCCGGCGTGACGCTCGTCGGCGGCGATCTCCGCGGGCTCGTCCGGGCGCGGCGGCTCAGCGTGGCGACGATGAAGAACATCCGGCAGAATCTGTTCTTCGCGTTCGTCTACAACGTGATTGGCGTGCCCATTGCCGCCGGCGCGCTCTATCCCGCCTTCGGCTGGCAGCTCAGCCCGATCGTCGCGAGCGCCGCGATGACGTTCAGCTCGGTGTCGGTCATCACGAACGCGCTGCGCCTGAGACGCGCGCGCGTCTGAGACGCCCCACATCCAACGACCGTTCCAACCGCGTGAGGAGTGCAATCGATGGCAGAGGCGATTGAGTTCGGGCTCGACACCTTCGGCGACGTGACGGTCGACGGCCGCGGCCGACGGCTACCGCAGGCCGAGGTGATCCGCCACGTCGTCGAGGAAGCCGTGCTGGCCGATCGCGTCGGCGTCGACTTCATCGGCGTCGGCGAACATCATCGCGATGATTTCGCCGTGTCAGCACCCGACGTCGTGCTGGCGGCCATCGCGAGCCGGACGTCGCGCATCCGCCTCGGATCGTCGGTGACCGTCTTGAGCTCGGACGATCCGGTCCGCGTCTTCCAGCGCTTCTCGACGATCGACGCCGTGTCGAACGGCCGTGCGGAAGTCATCCTCGGCCGGGGATCGTTCACCGAGTCGTTTCCGCTCTTCGGCTACGACCTGTCCCAGTACGACCAGCTCTTCGAGGAGAAGCTCGATCTCTTCGCGCAGATTGTCGAGCAGCGGCCAGTGACGTGGTCGGGGCGCACACGGTCGGCGCTCAGCGCGCAGACGATCTATCCGCCGATCGAGCACGGGCACCTGCGGACGTGGGTCGGCGTCGGCGGCAGTCCGGAGTCCGTCATTCGCGCCGCGCGCCATGGGCTGCCGCTCATCGTCGCGATCATCGGCGGCAACCCGCAGCGGTTCACGCAGTTCACGGATCTCTATCGCGCGGCACTCGAGCGGCTTGGCAAGCCGGCGCTGCCGATTGGCGCGCACTCGCCGGGGCACGTGGCGGCGAGCGACGCGGAGGCACGCGAGGCGCTCTGGCCGCACTACGCCGCGATGATGACGCGCATCGGCCGCGAACGCGGCTGGCCGCCCGTCACGCGCGAACACTTCGAACATGAAGCCGGGCCCGACGGAGCCCTTTGCGTGGGATCGCCCGAGACCGTCGCGCGGAAGATCGCGCGCACGATCCGGCTGCTCGGCCTGTCACGATTCGGAATGAAATACAGCGCGGGCACGCTGCCGCACGACGCGCTGATGACGAGCATCGAGCTCTACGGCACCAAGGTCATTCCGCGCGTACGCGAGCTCATCAAAACGTAGCGGGACAGACGACCTCCGCGTGAAAGCGGCGCGCGCGGAGCCGTGACCGACTAGCCGCCCGCGCCACCGTTCCCTCCGTCGCCCCCGACTCCGCCGTCGCCAGTCGCCGCACCGCCAGCGCCCCCGTCGCCGCCATTACCAGCCGTGCCTCCCGCGCCGCCAGTCCCGCCGTTGCCGGTGAAGATGCCGCCGTCCCCACCGTTGCCACCGTTGCCGCCGTTA
>CALFMR010000450.1 GCA_937880585.1 uncultured Acidobacteriota bacterium | reverse complement strand
GGGCATCTTCGTCAAGGCGCGCGTTCCGGCGGGATTTCCCTGGGGCAGGTTCGTCGTGAACATCACGGCGTGCGTCATCATGGGCCTCGCCTCGACGCTGCTCGCCGAGCGCGTCGTCGGCCATCCCAACTGGATCTTCCTCATTCCCGTCGGGTTCATCGGGGCGTACTCGACGTTCTCGACGCTCGAGCTCGATTTCTTTCGGGCCGCGACCGAAGGCGCCTGGCTCGTGGGCGGCGTCTACGTCGTCAGCAGTCTCGTGCTGGGCTACTTGTCGTTGTGGCTCGGCGTGATCGTGGCGCGCGCGATCTGATGTGAGGGGGACGACGATGTTGACCGAAGGTCCGGCCAAGCGCGTCACGGTCTCGATCGGCGAAGACGTGCATCGCCACGGCGAGCCGCTCTATCTCGCGCTGCTCAATTACCTCTTCTACCACGGCGTCTCGGGCGCGACGGTCTCGAAGGGCGTCGCGGGCTTCGGCCCCGATCACCACTTGCACACGACGCGCATCCTCGAGATCACCGAGAACCTGCCGATCACGATCGCGTTCGTCGAGACGGCCGAGAAGATCGAGGCGATCCTGCCGAAGCTGCTGCAGATGGTCGGCGAAGGCGTCGTGGACGTGCAGGACACGACGATCCTCAAGGCCGCCGCGCCGAATGCAGCGGCTCCGGATCTCCCGCGGTCGACGCTCCACGGCAAGGCGACGCTCATGCGCGTCTATATCGGCGCCGACGACCGCTGGCACGGCAAACCGCTCCATGAGGCGATCGTCGAGAGCCTGCGCGCGAACGACATCGCGGGCGTCACCGTCTATCGCGGTATCGCGGGGTACGGCGCGCACGGCCGTTTCCGCAAGGAGCGCCGCCTCAGCCTCTCGACCGACGCGCCCATCATGCTCAGCGTCGTCGACGAGGACGCGCGCATTCGCGCGTATCTGCCGACGCTCGAACAGATGGTGCAGGAAGGCCTCGTCGCGCTGTCGGACGTGGACGTCATCAAATACACGCACCGCGTCACGCCCGCTGACGATGCGAAGAAGGACACGCCGTGACGAGCCACGGGACCGCGCGGATGATCCGGATCCACATCGGCGAGGACGACCGATGGGAGGGCCGGCCGCTGCACGACGCGATCGTCGACGAGGCGCGCCGGCAGCAGATGGCGGGCGCGATCGTCTATCGCGGCATCGAGAGCTATGGCGCGAGCAGCCGCATCCATCGCAAGCACCTGCTGACGTCGGATGATCTGCCCATCGTCATCTGTCTCATCGACGAGCGCGCGAAGATCGAGGGGTTCCTGCCCGCGCTCGAGCGCATGGTCGCCGAGGGGCTCATCGCGGTGTCCGACGTCGAGACGTTCCACTACACGCCGTCCGACGGTGACGCTCATGGCGAGCCGCAGTCGTAGCACGCCGACGCCCACCGAGGCGGACGCGCCGGTGCTCAACGAGAACCACCGGCGCCATCTCCTCGCGAGCTGCGTCTACGTCGACCGTCTGCTGGCCGACATCGACACTGTCGTCGCAACGGCGGATTCCGCGTCACCGTTCGCGCGCTACGTCAACGATCTCTCCCCGGCGCTCGCACGCGTCGTGCGCGACTATCTCACGCGTCTTCGGACGGATATGCTGC
This sequence comes from uncultured Acidobacteriota bacterium, assembly GCA_937880585.1. Lineage (GTDB taxonomy): Bacteria > Acidobacteriota > Vicinamibacteria > Vicinamibacterales > SCN-69-37 > CALFMR01. Next base: position 5,006 of record CALFMR010000450.1, on the reverse strand, counting down.
GAGTGCTCGAGCGGCACCACGCGATGCCCGAGTCGCCGCGCATCTCGGCGGTCCACGCGATTCGAACGGCGCTGAGTTTCGTCGACATCGCGCTCGTGGAGCTGAAGCCGGAATACATCCGGGGCTACGGCGAGGTGCCGCCGTCGCTCGTGCCGGAGATCAACGGCTTCGTCGAGGAACTGCAGAGCGTCGTGCGCGCGCTGGATCGCGCGCTGGCCGCCGGACAGGCGGGCGACATCGACGAACGCCTGAAGCGGCTCGAACGGGCCGGCGAGGACGTGTCGATCCTCGCCTCACTCGAACGCACGATCGACGAGCAGGGACTCGTCGAGTTCCGCCCCGCGCTCGACACGGCGCTGGCGCGGCTCGAGGATCAGCGCTTCGAAGTCGCGGTCTTCGGCCGCGTGAGCGCGGGCAAGTCGTCGCTCCTGAACCATCTGATGGGCCAAGCCGTGCTGCCCGTCGGCGTGACGCCGATTACAGCCGTTCCCACGCGCGTGACCTACGGCGCGACGGCCTCGGTCGACGTCGAGTTCGCCGATCGGCGCGCGGAGCGCGTCGATCTGGATCGACTCGGCGACTTCGTCACCGAACAGCAGAATCCGGCCAACGCCAAACACGTCACACGGCTGGTCGTCCATGTACCAGCGCCGCGGCTGCAGGAAGGCATCGTTTTCGTCGACACGCCGGGACTCGGATCGCTCGCGACGTCAGGCGCGGCTGAAACGTTGGCGTATCTGCCGCGCTGCGACCTCGCAGTCGTGCTGATCGACGCCGCGTCCACGCTCACCGAAGACGACATCGCGACGCTGCACCGCCTGCAGCAAGCCGCCATTCCGGCCATGGTCGTCTTGAGCAAGGCCGATCTCGTCAGCGCCGACGATCGCGATCGCGCCGTCGCCTATACGAGCCGGCAATTGTCCACGGAGCTCGGGACGCCCGTCGCGGTTCGCGCCATCAGCACGGCCGCGGGTTCGGAGGGACTGCTCGATGCGTGGATCGAGGACGACCTGCGGCCGCTGCTCGCGCGGCATCGCGAGCTGGCGCACGCCTCGGTGCTGCGCAAGATCGGCGCATTGCGCGCGGGCGTCGACGCGGCCCTCGAGGCCAGGACTCGGGTGCGGCTCGCGCGTGGATCGACGCCGGCCGTGGACCCGGCGATCGTCGAGCGGGATCTCCGCGCGACGTCGGGCGGCTTCGACGACGCCCGACGCGCGATCGACGAGGGCGGTGACGTGCGTCGCGAGGAACCGGATGCGGCGCTGCACGAGATCGCGGCCGCTCTCGTCGAGGCAGGACTCAACGGCGCGACGCCGGCGGATACGACCGTCCAGGACACCCTCACGCACATCGGTGCCGCGAAAGCCGAACGTATCGCGCGACTCCTGCAGACGCTCGCGGCCGACGCTCAGCGCGTGCTCGCCACGACGGCGAGCGCCCTGGGCCTGCCCGAGCCGTCGACCGACGACGAATGGCAGTCGCTCCTTCGCGGGCTGCCGCAAATCGACGTGGGCACGCTCACGGTCGATCTGCGCCTGCCGATGATCGGCGCGCTCGGCCACGACGTCGCGCGCGTCCGCGTCTACCGCGCACTTCGCGCGCAGATTGCCGAGGGGGTCGCGGCCGCGATCGACGGACACGCAAAGCTCCTTCGAAGCTGGGGCCTCGGCGCGCTCGCGCGGCTGCGCCAGCAGTTCGATGTCCAGGCTCAGATTTACCGCGCGCGCCTGGCCGACGCGGTCGGTGCCGGATCGGCGTCGCGCACCATCGACGACTCGGCGCCGCACTGACGCCGGCCGTCACGGGCGAAGGGGTTCGCCCGCTTGAACCGCCGCACTGCGGCTGATGACTCCTGCCGAAAGGATGCGATGGCCCGAGGCGTCCCCTCGTCGCTCGCCGCTCCGCTCCGTCAGGCGGGAGCCGCGTGGTCGCTCGTCGCGCGTGACGCGCTCGTCGACGACGTCGGTGCGCGGCTGACGCGCGGCACGAACGTGCTGCTCGTCGGACCGCGCGGCGTCGGCAAGAGCGCAATTGTCGACGTGCTGTCGGCGGCGCTGCCCGTCGAACGGATCGACCCCTTCGAGCGCATCAGCCGCGCCCGCGCGGCGCGGCTCCGTGTGCACCTCGATCACGGGGCCACGATCGTCGCGGCTGCCGAGACGCTCGACCGGCGGCAGCTCGGCGCCGTCGGCCGCATCCTCTGGCGCTTCCAGGTCGTACGCGTGCCGCCGCTGCCGCGCGCGGCGATGACGCTCGTCATCCGTCATGCGCTGCCTGCCGACGTCACCGAACTGGCGGGCGCCGACGCGTGGATCGCGGCGCTCGCCAGCTACGCCAACGGACTGCCGGCCACCGGACTGGCGTTCGCCGCGTCCGGCCTCAGCTACTGGCGGCAACACGGCGTCCTCGCGACGGTCGAATGGACGATCGTCGACGCCCTGGCGCGCGCACAGATGAACGCGATCGATCGCAGCGCGGAACGGAAGTCGCCATCATGATCTTCCGCAGCATCCTCTTCGACGGTCCGGAGGGCGTGAGCGAACCGCAGGAGTCGTCCGAGGTCCTGCACGATCTGGGTCTGGACGCCATCATCGACGCCATCGCGGCGAGCCGGCGCGACGACGACCTGACACCGCTTTTCCGATCGCGGCCGACGCGTGAGTCCACGGTCGTCTACCGGCAGGCGATCATGCGCGACCTCGACACGCCGGCGATTGCCGACACGATCGCGTCGTTCTGCGACGCGCTCGCGACGGCGCGCCGGCGACTCACGCTCTCGACGCAGGCGTATTACCCGCTCTCCGGTCGGCGTTGGCTTCTCGACGCGATGGACACCTACTGCGAGGCCGTGCGACGGCTGAGCGCGGGGTTGCACGACGCCGCGCCGCGTTCGTCCGGTTTGCGCGCGCTCTCGGACTACGTCGACGGCTATTCGGCGTCGGACCCGTTCACGACGCTCGCCGAGGACGTGCGCGATCTGTCCTCGTCGCTCGCCGCCATCCAGGTCGGCCTCGTCCTGCACGACGGCAGCGTCACGGTCCGTGCGTACGACGGCGAGCCCGACTACAGCGCGGTCGTCGCCGACTTCTTCGCGAAGTTCCGTCAGCGCGCCGGCGGCGGCCGGCGCACCAACCCGCGACCGTCGTCGGGCATGACGCACGTCGAGGCCGGGATCCTCGATCGCGTCGCGCGGCTGAACCCGACCGTGTTCGCGGCACTCGAGGACTTCGCGGCGCGCCACGCCAACGCGTTCGACGAGACGCTCCTGACGCTCGAGCGCGAGGTCCAGTTCTATCTGGCCTATCGCGAGTACATCGAGCCGCTCCGCGTGGCGGGCCTGCCGTTCTGCTATCCGACGGTTTCGACGACGTCGAAGCACGAGATGAGTCGCCAGGGCTTCGATCTCGCGCTCGCCCGGCAACTCGTCACCCGCCACGTCCCCGTCGTCTGTAACGACTACCGCCTGGACGGCGCGGAACGGCTCGTCGTCGTCACCGGTCCCAATCAAGGCGGCAAGACGACGTTCGCGCGCACGGTCGGACAGCTGCACTACCTGGCGAGTCTCGGCTGTCCGGTACCCGGTGAGGAGGCGCGTCTGTTGCTCTGCGATCGTGTCTTCACGCACTTCGAACGTGCGGAAGACGTGGAGACGGCGAGCGGCAAGCTCCGCGACGATCTCGTGCGCATGCGCGCCGTCCTCGACGCGGCGACGCCGTCGAGTCTCATCATCCTGAACGAGACGTTCGCGTCGACGACCGTTCGCGACGCGCTCGTCGCGAGCCGCCGCATCATGGCGCGACTGTCGGAGCGCGACGTGTTGACCGTGTCGGTGACGTTTCTCGACGAGCTCGCGAACTTCGATGCGAAGACGGTCAGCATGGTCGCGCTGATGGACGCGGGCGATCCCGATCGGCGGACGTTCCACATCGAGAGGCGTCCGGCTGACGGCGTGTCGTACGCACTGGCGGTCGCGCGCCGCCACGGCCTCACCTACGACCAGTTGAAGGAGCGACTGCCGCGATGAAGGCCCATCTCATGTTCCCCGGCCGGGACTTCGACGCCGACGCCGCGCTGCCGGGCCATGCGGCCGTCCTGATCGAGGATCTCGAGCTCGAGACGATCGTCGCGGCCATGGCGGGCGACGACGAGGTCATCCGCCGCGTCGCGACGGCGGCCTTGATGGCCGGTCCGCGCAACGACGCCGACGTCATTCGCTATCGACAGGCTGCGATGGCCGACGCACTCCGTCATCCAGAGCTCATGACCGCGCTCTACGACACGGCCGTCCGCGCGCTCGACAGCCGCCGGCGGCAATGGTGGGGCGCGGCGAGCCGCTACGCGACGAGCGTGCTGCACGGCGCCGTCGAGCTGCTGCGTCTGTGCCTCGACCCGCTGTCCGAGATCGCGCGTCTCGCGCGAGCCCATGGAGGCGAGGTCGAGTCCGAGGCGTTCCGCACGCTCTTTGCGATGCTCGCTTCGGAGCTGTCCCCCGAGTACCTCGCGGGCATCGTCGCGCACCTCGACGCGCTGCGGTTCCGCGGAGGCGTGCCCGTGAGCGTCGGGCTCGGACCTGGCAACGAGCTCACCGACTTCGTCCTGCGCCAGCAGCAGACGCCGGCGGGATCGACCTGGCAACGGCTGTTCACCCGGCAGCGACCGTCCTACACGCTCCGGATCGACAGCCGCGACGAAGCCGGAGCCCGAGCGCTCGGCGAACTGCGCGATCGCGGCGTCAGCCTGGTGGCCGACGCGCTGGCCGATGCCGCGGAACACGTGCTCGCCTTCTTCACGATGCTGCGGACCGAGCTCGCCTTCTACGTCGGCGGCGTGACGCTCCACCGCGCGCTCGCGAATGTGGGCGTGCCGACGTGCGTGCCGGATCCAACGCTGCCGGGCGCCGGCCGCCGGTCGTTCACCGGCCTCCGCGATCCCGTACTCGCGCTGCACCTGCAGCACGATCCCGTGGCCAACGACGTCGACGCGGACGAACGCGCGCTCATCGTGAT
>CALFMR010000449.1 GCA_937880585.1 uncultured Acidobacteriota bacterium | reverse complement strand
GGCAGGCAAGACTGACGTGTCAACTTCTTTGCAATGCGTTGGGGCCCCTCCCTTGCACGCCCAGCCCCGCTGGTGGACAATCCGGCCATGCCCCACCGGTACGTGAGCCGCGTCGTCGATCTGCTGCCGGACGACATCAATCAGATTCACAACATGACGGCCGACGATGCGCGGCGATGCGTGCAGCGTGGCGATGCCGCGTCCGTGCGCGCGATCGACGGGTCGTTCGCGCTCGTCGCCAACGAGGGCATCACGGTGCGCATGGCGCGATCGCTCGACCGGCCGATGCGGTATTTCCTCGCGAAGCGCCAGGAAGGCCCCGCGCTCTACGTGGCGGACCGCATCGACACGCTGTACCAGGCGCTCGAGGCCGATGGGCTCGCCGGACAGTTCCATCCGAGCTACACCCGCATGGTGCCCGCCCACTACGTCGTCGAAATCGCGCTGGTCGGCTGCCCGGACCCGGATCCCATCTACACGCGCTTCTTCACGCCCACGCGCAACGCGCTGCCCTCATCGCTCGACGAGCTCGGCCAGCAGTACATCGGCGCCGTCGCGACAGAAGTCGAGAAATGGCTGCGCGGGATCGAGGCCTCGTCGTCGAGTCCCGAGCCGATTGGCGTCGCCTTCTCCGGCGGGATCGACAGCGGCGCCGTATTCCTCGTCGTCTATCACGCGATGCTGACGATGGGCCTGTCGCCCGCGCGACTGAAGGCGTTCGTCCTGAATCTTGGCGACGGCCCGGATCTCGATCAAGCGCGCTCGTTTCTCTCGACGCTCGGCCTTTCGATCTTCCTCGAAGAGATTGAGCCGGCGTCGGCGCGATTGGATGTTGGCGAAACGCTCCAGGTGCTCGAAGACTACAAGCCGCTCGACGTCGAATGCGCAGCGATGGGGCTGGAGCTCTGCCGGGCCGTCCGCGAGCGTTATCCCGACTGGCGCCATCTGGCCGACGGCGACGGCGGCGACGAGAACCTGAAGGACTATCCGATCGAAGAAGACGCCGAGCTGACCATCCGCAGCGTCGTCGATAACCTGATGCTGTATCACGAGGGCTGGGGCGTGGGCCGCATCAAGCACTCGCTCACCTACAGCGGCGGCCTCAGCCGGAGCTACGTGCGGACGTACGCACCGACGCGCCGTTACGGCTTCGTGGGTTTCAGCCCGTACACGCGGCCGTCGGTCGTCGAAGTCGCCGAAGGCATTCCGTTCGCGACGCTGACGGACTACGACGTGCCGACGCTTTACGCGCTCAAGGGCGAGATCGTCCGCCGCGGCGTCAAAGCCGTCACCGGTCTCGACATGCCGGTGTTCCCGAAACGCCGCTTTCAGCACGGCGCGCTGCCGGCCGACGCGATGCGCAGCCAGCTCGGCGGCGACGAGCGCTCGTATCGGCGTGCCTTTCACAACCTCTACGCTTGAGGGCGGCCATGAAGGCCTATCCGACGGGCGCCGCCGCGCGCGACCGGTTCGTCGTCGAACGTCGTCCGCCGCGCGAGGTGCATGATCCCTGGCGCGCCCAAGGACTGCACGTCGAAGACGAGCGGATTGCCGACGGCACCATCGCGCGCACGGCCACGGTCTTCCTGACCGGTCGCGAGTGCCCGTGGCGCTGCGTGATGTGCGATCTGTGGCAATACACGATCGACCGCGATACGCCGCCGGGCGCGATTCCCGCGCAGCTCGCCGCCGTGCGCGCGGAGCTCGACGCGCTCGGCGAACGCCCCTCGCAGATCAAGCTTTACAACGCGGGCAGCTTCTTCGATTCGCGCGCGGTGCCTGAAGCGGACTACCACGCCGTCGCCGACGGGCTCGCCAACTTCGATCGCATCGTCGTCGAATCGCATCCGTCGCTCGTCGGGCCGCGGACGCGCCATTTTCTCGACGCCCTCGGCGCTTACCGTCGCTCGGGCAGACGACCGCCCGTCCTCGAAGTGGCAATGGGGCTCGAGACAGCGCATGCGGCCGCGCTCGACCAGATCAACAAGCGACTGACGGTCGATGGCTTCGTCCGCGCGGCCGGCCGGCTCCGGCAATACGGGGCGGCGCTGCGTGTGTTCCTGCTCGTGTCGCCGCCGTTCGTGCCGCGCGACGAGCAAGACACCTGGATGCTCCACTCGGTCGACGTCGCCATCGCGAGCGGAGCCACGGCAATCTCGCTCATTCCCACGCGCGCGGGCAACGGCGCGCTCGAAGCCCTGGCCACCGAGGGCCTCTTCATCGAGCCGACACTCGCCGACCTCGAGCGGAGCACCGCCGCGGCGCTCGAACACATCCGTGGGCACGGCTCGAGCCTGCGCGTCTTCGCGGACCTCTGGAATCTCGACCGCTTCGCCTCCTGTTTGCACTGCCTGGACGCGCGGCGCGCACGGCTGACCAAGATGAATCTCGAGCAGCGTGTCCATCCGCCCGTGGCGTGCGCGCACTGCGGCGGCGCCTCATGACGGTCGCGAACGTGGCGACTCGCCTCGACGTGGATGTCGCCGTTGTCGGCTCGGGCTTTTCCGGCGCCATTGCCGCGCTCGCGCTTTGTCAACGCGGGCGGCGTGTCGCGCTCATCGAACGCGGGCGCCATCCTCGCTTTGCCATCGGCGAATCGACGACGCCATTGACCAACCTGCTGCTGGAGGAACTGGCGGATCGATACGATTTACCTCGCCTGCGGGCGTTCTCGAAGTGGGGCACGTGGCAGCGCGTGCATCCAGAGGTCGCGTGCGGGCTCAAGCGCGGCTTCACGTTTCTCTTCCACCACCTCGACGCGACGTTCGCCGATGACGACAGCCACGCGCGACAACTGGCCGTCGCGGCCAGTCCTCACGATGACGTCGCGGACACGCACTGGTATCGGCCGGACTTCGACCTCGCGCTCGTGCGCGATGCCGAAGCAGCAGGCGCGATCTATCTCGACGAGACGCATCTCGATGGAGTCCGCGACGACGGTGAGCGGATGACGCTGACGGGGGCGCGAGGCGGACGAGCCGTCACGATTGTCGCGGATTTCGTCATCGACGCGAGCGGTCCACGCGGGTTCCTGTCACGCGCGCTCGAGCTCGGCGAGAGCTCGTTCGCGTCGTTGCCGCGGACGCAGGGGCTGTACACGCACTTCGCTGACGTCGAGCGCTGGGACACCGTCGCGCCGCCGGATGGCGAACCGCCGTATCCGCTCGATGCGGCCGCACTGCACCACGTGTTTCCGGGCGGCTGGATCTGGATCCTGCGCTTCAACAACGGCGTGACGAGCGCTGGCGCGGCGTTGACCGATCCGCTGGCCGCGGAGATCGGCGCTGCCGATGGCGCGCGCATATGGGATCGACTGCTCGATCACCTGCCTTCAGTCCGCGCGCAGTTCGTCGGCGCTCGGCCGCTCCTGCCGTTCGTTCACGCCCCGCGCATCGCGTATCGCTGCAGCCGCGTGGTTGGCGATCGCTGGGCGCTATTACCTTCGGCCGCGGGCGTCGTCGATCCGCTGCTCTCCACGGGATTTCCGTTGACGCTCCTGGGCCTCGCGCGCCTCCTCGATGTTCTCGAGACGACGACACCCGGCGACAAACGGCGGGCCGCGCTGGCCAACTACGCGCAGCAGACGCACGACGAGTTGGACGTCACCGCCGCGCTCGTCGGCGCGCTATACGCGAGCATGGACGATCCGGCGCTCTTCAAACGGCTCACGCGGCTCTATTTCGCCGCGGCGAGTTACAGTGAAGCCGCGCGCCGACTGGGACGACCACAGCTCGCGCCTGGGTTTCTCTTACACGCGCATCCGCGATTCGGGCCAGAGCTTCGAGCGTGCGCCGCGGTGGCGCTCGATACGCCGCGAGACGCGACGAGCGCGCGGACGGCGCTCTTCGATCGCATCGACCGCGCGATCGCGCCCTTCGACACGGCCGGGTTGCTCGATCGCACACGGCGGGATTGGTATCCAGTCCTTGCGTCGGATCTCATCGCGAATGCTGCCAAGCTCGCGGCGTCAACTGAGGAAGTCGAGCGTCTCCTGGAACGCTGCGGATTCAGGCGGAAACCTGTCCCCGGGGTCTGAAGACCCCGGACTCCACAGCACGTTGACGCTCCGGATCTGGGACGCGGGGCGCCGCAGCAGGATCCGGGGCTCCGCGGCAAGCGGCACCCGCTTGTGGAGCCCTGGGCCTTCAGGCCCAGGGGAACCTCGGAACCTGGAACCCACTCCTGGCTTCTGGCTTCCAACTTCTAACTTCGTCTCCGCCGTAGCAGCAGCTTCACCCACAGGAACCCGGCGAGCGCGAACGGCAGGATGTAGAGCGCCATCAGCCAGCGCGCGGGACGCAAGTCGTAGGTCGCCTGCACGTCGGATTCGAGCGTCACCGGTCCGAGCGGGCCCGCGATGGCGACGTGGACGTGATACGGCCCCTCGTGATCGAGCAGCAGCACGGCGTACTGATGCGAGGCGTCCTGCAGCAAACTCGATCGCTCGGTCAAGGCCGCGCCGGGAGGATCGGTTGGCGTCAACGTGAGCGCCGAGGTCGTCTCGGCCGGGACGACGTCCTCTCCGCCCTTCCGGTACATCGTCACCCAGAACCTGCCGGCCTTGGTCCCGTCGTCGGTCGTGTCGGGATCGGTCCAGACCGACACGGAATAATTGCCGATCGCCTGGTTGGAAATGATCGGATACGGCGGACCGGAGTGCGCCTCGGCCGCCCGCGCCATGCCGAGCGCGAGCGTGACAGCTCCCGCCACGACGAGCCTTCTCATCCACACGCTCATCCGCCAAACCCCACGCCGCGCATCTCCATGGGCTGGAACAGCACCCAAATGGCCGCCACGGTAATGATGGCGATCGCGATCGCCCACGGCATCGTCGCTCGCACCGCGCGTTTCGGGTGATCGTGCAGCGAGATGAGGTGCGCGACGCCGATCGATCCCACGGCACCGAAGATCGCGAAGCCGAGCTGGATCGGGAACACCTTGCCCGGGCGCATGCCCGCCCAGCGCCACAGCGGCTCGCCGAACATCGGCCAGCCCATCAGATCGATCACCGCGCTCTGCGTGACGGGCACGACCGTGAGCGCGCCCGTGAGCAGGTGAAACGCGTAGTGGGCCGTCCACAGGCAGACACCGAGCGGCACGAGCGCGTAGACGTAGCGTGCCGTGATGCGCCACGGCGACCGCGCGTCCGCGCTGACGATGCGCGTCGCGACGGCCGCGCCGCCGACCACGACGATCGGCGCGATGACAATCACGGCGACGAACAAGATGCCGAGCACGACCGCCTCCGGCGCGCCGCCCGTCATCGTCGTCAGCCATTGCTCGACGCGGTAGACGGGCGTGATCATGCCGAAGGCGTTCATCACCGCGCCGAAAACGAAGAGCAGCACGAGGACGACGAGGTCCGGCCGATCGGCCAGCCGGCCAATCGCGGATCGGCGGTTCGCGTCCGCGAGCTCGACGCCCGGTGCGCGCGTGCCGAGGGCCACGTTGTCGTGCGGACACGCCTGCACGCAATCGAGGCAGAACGTGCAGTCGAGGTTGCCGACCTTGGCCGGCAGAAACAGCCCAAGCTCGCAGCCGCGCTGCACGATCGGCGTCGAGCGTCCACCTGGACGATGACCGGACACGCAGTCCGCCGTGTGACAGGACCGGCACGTGTCCGCGCTCCGCACCTGGACCTCCAGCGGCGAAACGGTCGACGTCAGGAAGTTGAACTGCCCGATGGGACAGACGTGCTTGCAGAAGCTCGCGCCGGTGAACAGCAGATCGACGCCCATCGCGACGACGAAATACGCGATGACGAGATACGCGGTCCCGCGCGGCAGCGACCACAGATCGAACAACTCGTAGGTGAAGAGCACCGCGGCGAAGAGGACGATCGCGATCCACTTGCCGCCGAGTCGTTTCGGCCAGTGGCGCGTGGGCACGTGCAGCCGGCGCGCCCAGTCACGCACGCGAATGATGGGACAGCCCGTGCAGAACAGATTGCCCGCCGCGAGCAGCGCGACGACCAGCAGCCCGCGGTAATGGACCCACGTCAGCACCGTGGCGAGATTGGCGGACGCGATCTCCGGGCCGATGAATCCGTGCACGACGATGACGACGGCAACCGCGAGCAGCACGAGCTGCAGCGCCGTGCGGAAGTGCCGCCACCGGAGAAGCAAGCCGACCACGGGCCAGCGCAGGACATCCGTGCCCTGGAACGTGCCGTGGGAGGTGGAAGGAGGTGTCGTCACGGATCCGCGGCGGCTCGCGCCGCCCACGCCAGACTGTACGTCAATCGGCCGCGTGCACGCTCAGGTGCGCGGCGCGCTGGCGGACGCGGCGGCCGTCCGGCAGCCGGCCGGTGACGAGGACGTCCCAGTCGCCGGCCATCGTGAACTGCAGGTGCGCGGCGTAAACGCCGTGGCCTTGGCCCTGCGCCGGCTCGATGACGGGCGCCATGCCGGGATGCGCCATGAGCGCTTGAATCTCGAGCGTCGCGGCGTCGACGGGCTGCCCCGCGGCGTCACGAACGGTGACCGTCACCGCGGTGTCCCGACCCACGACCGGCGCCGCAGGCGTTGTCGTCCAGGTCAGCGTGAGATCGCCGCCGGTCGAGACGCGACGGCACGCGCCAGCCGCAGCGAGAACCGCGACGACGAGTACGGCAGCAGAACGCGACGCGGTGCCGCGCCGCGGTGGGAGATCAGGCAGCGGCCTTGCTCCGGTCCCACGCGCAGGTGCACCGGACGCCAGGAACCGTCTTCGCCGGAAACATGTGGTAGTACATCGCGATCACCATCGGGATGAAGACGATGGTGTTGTAGAACAGGTGCAGCTCGACGCGCGGCACCCAGAGCTGGATGAGGCTCGTCGGCACGGGTCGATCGAAGATGTTGTGTCCGGTCAGATACTGCCCGAAGAGCAGCAAGTGCTCGAAGTGGTGGAAGAACTGGATGACGAGCGCGATCGTCCACCACCGTTTGGCGTCCGGCTCGGCGAACCCGCGCCGGAACATAAACAACCCGATGAGCATCACGAGCGCGTAGCCGTAGTGCAGCGTCTCGGACCTGATGAGCCACGGATAGAACAGCCCCAGCACCCCGAGCGACTTCGGGACGGGCCAACCGAGCACGTAAATCTGGATGGCCTGGACCAGGTGCTCCGCCCAATGGGCGAGCACGATGAACATGAACATACGCAGCCCGCGCTCGTGCCACGTGCTGTTCAGCCGCTCATTGAACGACTCGCCCGCGAACACGCGAGCGCCGGC
>CALFMR010000448.1 GCA_937880585.1 uncultured Acidobacteriota bacterium | reverse complement strand
TCCATTCGAGTGAAGCCATCGTCGGCGGCAGTCCGTACAACCGGACCGAGGGCGAGCTCGACGCGTTCTTCGATCGCCTGTCGCGCGTCCTGCGGCATGCGCGTGAGCGCGGCGCCGAACCGATGACGTTCGAGGCGTTCCATTGCCGCATGGTCAGCGCGCCGTATCCACGGTCCGCGCGTGCGCTCGCCTGATCCAACGGTCGCGATGCGCATCTGTCACGTGTCCCCGCACCTGCCGCCGGACCAGGCGGCCAATGCGATCCTGCCCGCGCAGCTCGGCGCGTGGGCACGCGCACGCGGAGACGACGTCGCGTTCGTGGCGATGGCGCCGTCGCAGGGTCGCGAAGGAGACGACCACGCGCTCGCTGGACCGGTCGCGCGCGTGACGGCGCGGCGATCGGAGTCGACGGCCGTACGGTTCTTGCGAATCGACACCTGGACGCGCACCCGCGCCGTGACGGACGCGCTCGCGCGGATGGCGGCGGACGCCGACCTCCTGCACCTGCACAGCAACGGTCTCATCATCGAGGTCGCCGCGGCATGGGCCGCGCGGCGCGGCGTGCCGTACGTACTGACGCTCTACGGGACGGAGATCTGGCATTACCGCCGGCGCCGGCCGATCGATCCGTTCCGGCGCGCGTACTTCGGCGCGGCCGCGGTCACGTTCTACAGCCAGGGGCTCCTCGACCGCGCGCGTGAGCTCGGTCTCGATCGTGCCGGCCTCGAAACCATCTATCCGGCGGTGAATCCGGCGTTTGCACCCGCGGATGCGGACGCGCGTGCCAAGGCTCGCGCCTCGCTCGGCATCGGCGAGCCGCTCGTCGTTCGCAACGTCAAGCGCCTGCACGAACTGGCGGGCCAGCGGTTTCTCATCGAGGCGTTCGCCCGCATCGCGCGGCGGCGCGCTGACGTCAGGCTCGTCATCTGCGGCACGGGCCCGCTGAAAGACGCGCTCGTCGATCAGGAGCACCGCGAGGGCGTCGCGGATCGCGTGACGTTCACGGGTCTCGTCGGCAACGATCGCGTCGCCGCATACGCGGCCGCGGCCGACGTCTTCGTCCTGCCGTCGCTGCTCGAAGCGCTCCCGACCGTGGCGGTCGAGGCCCTCGCGGCCGGGACGCCGGTCGTCTCGGCCGATCATCCGGGCGGCGTCGAGCTGCACGGGCTCTTCGGCGACGACGTCCGTGTGGTGCCGCGGGAAAACGTGGATGCGCTCGAGCGGGAGATCGATGCGGCGCTGGCGTCCTCGCGGCGTGTCGCGCCGGCGACGCGGCGCCTCGTCGACGAACGATTCAGCCCGGCCGCCATCGAGGCGGCCTACAATGCGGTGTACGCGCGCATCGGGCGCGACCGCGGCCATTCGCGCCATTCGTAGGGATTCCTCATGCCCACCCTTGTCGATCAAGTCACCCACGACATCGCCGACGCGATGCGCCAGAAGGACCAGGCGACGCTCGCGCCGCTGCGCATGCTGAAGGCGGCGCTGATGAACCGCGAGGTCGAGAAAGGCCGCGCGCTCGACGAGGCCGAGTCGCTGCAGGTCGTCAATTCGCTCGTCAAGCAGCGGCGCGACTCGGTCGAGCAGTTTCGCGCCGGCGGACGGACCGACCTGGCCGACCGCGAGCAGGCCGAACTGGAATTCCTCCAGCGCTATCTGCCGCCGGCCGCCGACGAGGCGGCGATCGCACAGGCGATCGAGGCGGCGATTGCCGAGACCGGCGCGGTCAGTCCGAAAGACATGGGCAAAGTGATGAAGGCCGTGACGGCCAGACTGGCCGGCCAGACGGTCGACGGCCGGGCCCTCAGCGAGGCCGTGAAGAAAAGACTCGCGGGCTGACGGCCGCCAAACTTTTTCCGGAAGGCCTCGTCTAACCCCATTGAAAGGCGCTGAGCCTCTCATCCATCCTCCGGGCGGGGGCCTCAATCGCAGGGGTTGAGGCCCCCTTTTAGTTGTCCGGTACAATCGCCCGCGAATGTCGCCGATGCGTTCGCCCGGACAGGGCACGGCGGGCCGACGCCTGTCGGTTTCCGCTCTGCTCGTGGCCGCGGGCATGTTTCTCAGCCGCATCGCGGGCTACGCGCGGACGGTCCTGTTCTCGGCGATCTTCGGCGTCGAGTCGTCGGCGGCCGACGCCTTCAACCAGGCGTTCAAGATCCCGAACTTCCTCCAGAACCTGCTGGGAGAAGGCGCGCTCTCGGCCTCGCTCATTCCGGTCTATTCGGGTCTGCTGCAGGAAGAAAACCAGGCGCGCGCCGATCGCGTGGCGCGGGCCGTGCTGGGCGTCCTCGCGCTCGTCACCGCCGTCATCGTGCTGGCCGGCCTCGTGTGGACGGGACCGCTCGTCAGCGTCCTCGCGCCGGGTTTCGAGGGCGCGAAGCGCGAGCTCACGATCGAGCTCGTCCGCATCCTCTTTCCAGGCATCGGCCTGCTCGTGCTGTCGGCCTGGTGTCTGGCCGTCCTCAACAGCCATCACCGGTTCTTCCTGTCCTACGTCGCGCCCGTCCTCTGGAACGCGGCCATCATCGTCGCGCTCGTCATCTATCGACACGCGCCGCAGGACGTGGTCGCGGTGCGCATCGCGTGGGCGGCGACGCTCGGCGCGGTGCTGCAGCTCGGCGTGCAGGTCGGACCCGTCTGGCGGCTCATGGCCGCGCACCGCACGCGGACCGGCGAAGACGTCCGCGACACCGTGCGGCAGGTGCTCCTCACGTCGCTCCCCGTCATCTTCACGCGCGGCGTCGTCCAGGTGAGCGCGTTCGTCGACAGCCAGATCGCGAGTCTCCTGCCGACCGGCGCGGTGACCGCGCTGGCCAACGCGACGCAGCTCTATCAGCTTCCCGTCAGCCTGTTCGGCAGCGCCGTCTCCTCGGCCGCGCTGCCGAGTCTTTCGGCCGCGAGGGCACGCGACGGCGCAAGCTCGCTGCGCGCGCAGCTCGTCACGAGCCAGCGGATGATTACGGTCTTCGTCGTGCCGTCGATGATCGCGTTCATCGCGTTCGGCGACGTGATGATCGGCATGCTCCTCGAGCGCGGCCACTTCACGCGCGGCGACACGCTGTACGTCTGGGCCGTGCTGGCCGGGTCATCGGTCGGACTCGTCGCGACGACCGTGGGGCGGCTCTACACGAATGCGTTCTATGCGCTCGGAGACACGCGGACGCCGACGATCTTCGCGGCGACGCGTGTGGCGCTCGCGGCCGGGCTCGGCTACCTCGCCGCGATCCATCTGCCGCCGGCCGTGGGCGTCGCATCGCGCTGGGGCGCGGCCGGCCTCACGGCGTCAGCAGGACTGGCGGGATGGGTCGAGTTCACGCTGCTGCGGCGCACGATCCAGCAGCGGATCGGCGAACTGCCGTCGGCGTTCGCGTTCCTCGCGCGCACGTGGGTCGTCGCCGTCGCCGCGGCCGCCGCCGCGAGTGCGTTGCGGCTGGTGTTCTCGCTCGATCACCTCATCCTGCGCGGCCTCGTCGTGCTCGGCGCGTACGGCGGTCTCTATCTGCTCCTCGCGCACGCCGCGGGGCTGCTGGTGTTGAAGGATTTCCTGAGGCGGGTGTTTCGGCGATAAAGGGCGCGGGCTGCCCTACGGGGAATGGGTTCCCTGAGCCTGAAGGCTCAGGGCTCCGCGGCCGGGGCCACGGGCGCCGATCGCGAGTCATCTTCTTTGCAGTGCGCTGGGGCCCCACCCCCAACGCGACGGCGCTTCGCCGCCCTCGCTTCGCTCGGGGGCTCGCGGCGTCATCTTTTTTCACTTCTGGCTTCTGGCTTCGCGCTTCCGACTTCTCAAGGTACCATCGCTTCGTGCGCCGCTATCCGTCGAGCGTCGTGACCACGTTCGGGCCGGGACCGATGACGCCCGCCGTGCGGGCGATCATCATCGCGAACGCGGCCGTCTATCTCGCCACGCTCATCGCGCCTGGCGCGATTGTCACCTTCTTCGGGCTGTCGCCGGCCAACGTCATCGAGCACGGCGCCGTGTGGGAGCTCGCGACCTACCTCTTCGTCCACTCGCCGTCGAGCGTGATGCACATCCTGTTCAACATGCTCGCGGTGTGGATGTTCGGCATCGATCTCGAACGGCGCTGGGGCACACGCTTCTTCACGAAGTACTACTTCGTCACCGGCGTCGGCGCGGGCGTCATCACGGTGCTCGTGAGCCTGCTTCCGTTCGACTGGGCGCGCGCCGCCTATCCAGTGGTGACGATCGGCGCGTCGGGCGCGGTCTACGGACTCCTCATCGCGTGGGGCCTGATCTTTCCGGACCGGCAGATCTACTTCATCATCTTCCCGATGTCCGCCCGCATGTTCGTCGTCCTCGCGGGCGTCGTCGCGTTCGTGTCGGCGATCGGCGCGAGCGGCGGACCGGTGGCCAACGTCGCGCACCTCGGCGGCCTGCTCGTCGGCTATCTGTACTTGAAGCCGCCGCGCGAGATCCGGTTGTCGCTGCAGTATCACCTCACGCGCTGGCGCATGGAACGCATGCGCCGCCGGTTCGACGTCCACCGCGGCGGACGGGACCGCGACTGGCGCGATCGCATCCACTGATGCGCCGGCGCGCGTGGCTGGCCGTGGCGCTCGTCGCGGGCGCGCTCGTCCGCGCCGTGCTGCTGCCATCGCCGGGATCGCCCGACGTCCCCGACTGGAAAATCTGGTCGTTCGCTGCGTCGACCGACGCGACGTCGCTCTACGGCGTCGGCGGCCATCCGCCCGAACGGCGCCTGATGCACTGGCAGGGCGAGACGGCGACGACCGACTATCCGCCCATCGCGCTCTACGAGCTCGCGGTCGTCGGCCGTGCGTACGCCGCGATCGATCCCACGTTCGAGCCATCGACGCGACTCACCGTCTTCGTCAAGCTCCCAGGCCTCGTCGCCGAGATCGCGTTCGTCGTCTTTCTTCTGACATGGGGACGCCGGCGGTTCGGCGAGACGGCCGCGGCGTGGGGCGCCGTCGCGTTCTGGCTCAACCCGGCGATCCTTGTCGACGGCGCGGCGCTCGGTTATCTCGACGCGCAGATGGCCGTGCCCGCGGCAATGGCCGTGATGCTCGCGGCCGCCGGTGAAGCGACGCTGGCTGGAGCGCTCATCGCCGTGGCGATTCTCACCAAAGCGCAAGCGATCTTCGCCGCGCCGGCTGTGTTCGTCGCACTCATATGGCTCCGATGGAGCCCCGGGCCTTCAGGCCCGGGGAACCAGCAACCGCCCCTGGGCCTGAAGGCCCAGGGCTCCACGGGCACGACGACGGGCGGGCGGGTTTTGCAAGTCGTCCGCTTCGCCGCCGGCGGGCTCGCGGTGACGGCCGCGTCGGTGCTGCCGATCGTGCTGCGCGGCGCGTGGGCGAACATGGTCCAAGCGCTGGGGCGGCTCGGCACGCACGACATGGTGTCGGGCCAGGCGCTGAACGTGTGGTGGATCGTCACCTGGATCGCGCGGTCGATCGACTCGCTCGACATGGGCTGGCGGCGGGCGTTCACCGAGCCGGTGCGGATTCTCGCGATCTCGCGCTTCGTCGAAGTCGGCTATCCCAATCCACGTCCCATCGGCATCGTGCTCGTCGCGGCCGCGATCCTGTGGGCGTGCTGGCGGATGCGGCGCGCGACGTCGCCGGCCGCGTGGGCACTCACGGGCGGCTGGTGCGCCTACGCGTACGCGATGCTCGGCGCACAGGTTCACGAGAATCACTTCTATCTCGCCGTGCCGCTCCTCATTGCCGCCGCCGCGATCGACGCGCGCTTACGCGCCGTCTCGATCGCCATCAGCCTGATGGTCGCGTTCAACCTGTACGTCTTCTATGGCTTCGGGACGAGCTGGTCGCCCGCGATCGATCGCGCGTGGACGGGCGTGGACGTGACCGTAATCGCGGCCGCGATCAACGTGGCGCTGTTTGCGTGGCTGACGCGGTGTCTGGTTCGTACGCCATCGCCTTGAGCGCGGCGATGCGTCGCGCCATGGGCGGATGCGTGGCCCAGAGATCGGCCCAGGCGCCCTGCCGATCGTTCAGGTGGCGTCCCAGCGGATCGGCGATGCAAAGGTGCGCCGTGCCGCGCTTGATCGATGGCGTCGGGTCGACCGCGTCCTCGATCTTCTCCAGCGCGTGCGCCAGGCCCATCGGGTTGCGCGTCAGCTCGGCGCCGGTCGCATCGGCCTGATATTCACGGCGCCGCGAGACGGCCATCGCCAGCAGGTTCGCGATGAGCGGCGCCAGGATCATCGCGACGATCCAGATCCCGAAGAACGCGAGCCCGGCCATGCCGCCGCCGTTCCCGTCCCGCCTCGACCGGCCGCGTCCGCCGCCGAAGCGCATGGCGCGCGCCGACCAGTCGGCGAGCAGCACGACCGCACCGACGAGCGCGGCGACGACCGTCATCAACCGGATGTCGAAGTTGCGGATGTGCCCCATCTCGTGCGCGACGACACCCTGCAGTTCCTCGCGATTGAGCGCACGCAGGAGGCCGCGCGTCACGGCGAGCGAGGCGTGTGCCGGATCGCGTCCGGTCGCGAACGCGTTCGGATCGTCGTCTGGAATGACGTAGGTCGCCGGCACGGGAATGCCGGACGCGATCGCCATCTCCTCGACGACGTTCTGCAGTTGCCGATAGCGGAGCCGGTCCTCGTCGGTCGTGGCAGCGGCGAGCTCAGTCGTGAGCGGCACCGCGGACGCGGACGCGAGCACCGATCGATCGCCGTTCTGGAGACTCCACCACGCCTGGCCGCCGCCGACGGCGAGCGCGGCAATCGACGCGACGGGCACGAACGTGACGCCGTTGCCGATGACGAACAGGTCCACGCCGGCGCCGATGAGCAGCAGGAAGCCGGTGAAGAGGATCATCACCAGCCACGTCTTGCGCCGGTTCGCGGCCTGCTGCTCGAGAAGGTTCATGGACAACCGACGGGCCGTCCCGCGCTCGTGCTACGACGCGTGGCCCGATCCGGGCCCTGCCGGTCCCGCGCCGGGAGCCGGCGGCGTGCTCGGAGGTAGCGCGCTCGGAGCGCCAGCCGTCGAGGCGGCACCGCCTGCCGCGGGACGATTCATCGACAGATCGACGGTCGGCACCGCGCGCTCGGTCGAGTCCGTGATCTCGAACAGCTCGGCGGGCGCGAAGTTGAACGACGTCGCGATGAGGTTGGACGGGAACGTCTCGCGCGCGATGTTGTACTTGGTCGCGATGTCGTTGTAGAACTGGCGAGCGAAGCCGATCTTGTTCTCGGTGCCG
>CALFMR010000447.1 GCA_937880585.1 uncultured Acidobacteriota bacterium | reverse complement strand
AACAGCTCGGCGTTCATCGGCACGGTCGTCCCGGATTCGGGCAACCGGCTCGACGGCATTCGCGCGGCCGGTGACGGCATCGCGAAGACCGGTTACACCTGGCCGTCGATGGTCTTTGGTCCGCGGTTCGGCGCCGCCTACGATCTCAGCGGCGACCAGCGCCTGGTCGTCCGCGGCGGTGTCGGCCTGTTCTACGACCGGCCGGACGGCAACACGGTGTTCTCGATCCCGAGCAACCCGCCGTTCGCCGATGGCCAGGACCTCCGCAACGGCAACCTACAGAACCTGTCGGGCAGCGTGAGCACGATTGGCACGCCCGACCTGATCACGTTCCAGTACGACGCGGACATTCCGTCGTCGGTGCAGTGGAACGCCGGCGTGCAGATGGTGTTGCCGTGGAGCTCCTCGCTCGACCTGTCGTATGTCGGCAGCCACGGCTACAACATGATGGGAGACTTCCAGGGCAACGGGCGCCTGAACCTGAACTCCGTCGATCTCGGCGCAGCGTACCTGCCCGAGAACCAGGATCCGACCAAGGCGCCGAGCTCGGTGCCGGGCGCCACGGCACTACCCGACGTCATGCTCCGGACCTACAAGGGCCTGAACAACATCGGGCAGAACACGAGCGGGTTCTACCAGACGTACCACTCGATCCAGGCGTCACTCAACCGCCGATTCGTGAACGGGCTCTCGTTTGGTCTCAACTACACGCTCGGGCTCTCCTTCACGGGCAATACCGGCTTGCCGAACATCAGCAACATGGACGTCGAGCGGCTCCAGCACTCGCCCGACGGCACGGTCTCACTGCGCGCGGACAACGCCCAGTGGTTCGACCTGATGAAGAACCTCGACCTGCGGCGGCACACGCTCATCGCGAATGCCGTGTGGGATCTGCCGGACCTGAGCGCCGATGGCGGGGCCAAGCGCATCGCGGCGGCCATCGTCAACGACTGGCAGTTGTCAGGCGTGTTGTCGGCGGGCTCGGCTGGACATTACGATCTGAGCTACACGTACCAGAACAACGGCTCGAACGTGAATCTGACGGGTTCGCCCGACTACGCCGCCCGGATCGTTTACAACGGCGATCCTGGCAGCGGCTGCTCGGACAACCAGTACGCGCAGTTCAACGCTGGTGTCGTGGCGGGTCCGACCTACGGCAGCGACGGCCTGGAGTCGGGTCGCAGCATCCTCCAGGGCTGCCCGAACAAGACGGTCGACCTGGCGCTCGTCCGGAACTTCCGCCTCGGCGGCGGCCGGCAGGCGCAGGTCCGCGTCGACGCGTTCAATGCGTTCAACGTGCTCGTCTACAACAACCGCCAGGCGCAGCTCCAGTTGACGAACCCGACCGACCAGGGCATCCGCAACTCCGAATTCCTGGCCGACGGCAGCATCGACCCGACCCGGACTCAGCCGAAGAGCGCCGGGTTCGGCGCGGTCACGAGCGCGCAGGACATGCGGACGGTCCAGTTGACCTTCCGTCTCTCGTTCTAAGCGTCAGCCGCTTTCACACGAAGAGCGGGTGGGCTTCGGCCCACCCGCTCTTTTCTCGTACATGAGCGGGCTTGGCCATTGCGCGCGGGCGCACACGCGAAGACGCGAACGAGAAGAGCCGTTGACCCTTCGCGCCTTCGCGCGAGGCCTGCTTCTTCGCGACTCCGCGTGAGCGAAGTCCAGTCCTTTGCGGCTTCGTGTGCCTAGGACAGCGCGACGGTCATTTCCGCCAGCCGGCGGTCGACCTCGCGCATGGCGTCGGTCAGGACGGCCTTGCGCCGTTCGTGCGACGTCGCCGCGAACTGGCGCTCGAGCTCGATGCGCGCCAGCTTGAGCGACTCGAGCTCGCCGAGCGGGCCGGGGTCGCGCACCTCCTTGCCCCGCCGCGTCTTCCGCTCCGTTTCGAGCTCCTCCATCCGTTCCTGAATCCGAGATTCCGCGTCAATCAGCCCTTCACCCGCATCGCCCATTCCCGTGCCCCTCCGTGGAGTGGCGCCCCGTGCCGCCTCGCGCCCGGGCACTCGGCCCGGCGCTCCGGCACGCGGACATCCGATCAAGTCTAGCGCGATTCCCGGCCGTTCGATCCCCTTGTCCTTCTACAACAGCACCGATACACTCTTGTAGAAGGACAAGACAACCCCGTGCCCAAACCCCTCGATCTGCCGCAAGGCACCCTGGATCTCCTCATCCTCCGCGCCCTGCGCCTCGGCCCCCAGCATGGCTGGGCCATCTCGCAGCGTCTCGAGCAGCTCTCGAGCGCCGTGCTCCAGGTCCCGCAGGGCTCGCTTTATCCGGCGCTTCATCGCCTGGAGCGCCGCGGCTGGATCACGAGCACCTGGGGCGTGTCGGACCACAACCGCCAGGCGCGCTTCTACGAGCTCAGCCGTTCGGGCCGCAAGCAACTCGATCGCGAGGTCGAGGACTGGCAGCGGCTGACGACGGCCGTCAGCCAGGTGCTGCGCGAGACGGAGTCGTGACGCCATGCTGAATGCCCTGCGCGCCGCCTGGAGATTCATCAGCCGCCGCTCGCCCGCCGACGAAGACGTGGCGCGCGAACTGCGCTTCCATGTCGATCGCCAGACCGAACTGCTCGTCAGCCGCGGCGTACCGCCCGCCGACGCCGCACGCCGGGCGCGCGCAGCCTTCGGCAGCACGGACGCGGCGGTCGAAGGCTGCCGCGATGCGCGGCGCCTGTCGTCGCTCAGCGGCCTCATACGCGACCTGCGCCAGGCCGGACGCGCCCTGTGGCGCGCCCGCGGCCTCACCTGCCTTGCTGTCCTCTGCCTCGGCTTCGGCATCGGTCTCGACACGGCGATGTTCGCCGTGGTCGACGGCGTGCTACTCCAGCCGTATCCATATCCCGACGCCGATCGCCTCGTCGTCATCGGCGTGACGAGCGATGCCGCGTCCAGTAGCCAACCGACGCCGCTGTCCTATCCGGATTTCGAAGATTGGCGCGCGCGTGCGGACGGGACTGCCACGATTGAAGCGGCTGCGCCGCGGCAAGTGGCGCTCTCGGGCATCGGTGATCCGGTCTCGGTCTCGGCGGCGGCCGTCTCGCCCGGCCTGTTCGCGCTCGTCGGCGCCGCGCCGATCGCGGGCCGCGCGTTCATGACGAGCGATGGGATCCCCGGCGCGCCAGATGTCGTCGTCCTCAGCCACGACTTGTGGACGCGACGATACGGCGCCGATCGCACCGTCGTCGGACGAAGTGTGCTCATCGACGGCCGCCCGCACGTCGTCATCGGCGTCATGCCGGCGGGCTTTGCGTTTCCCAATCAGCAGGCGCTGTGGACGCCACTCGGCGTCGGCCGCGGCCTCGACGCACGCGGCGTACGGACCCTGACGACGATCGCCCGGCTCGCGCCGGGCATCACGCGAGGGCATGCGGCGCAGACGCTCGATGCCGTCGCCGCCGATCTCGCCCGCACGTATCCGGCCACCAACGCTGACCTCACGCGCGCGAGCGTGCGAACGTTGCACGAGGCGTTCGTGCCGGCCCCCATTCCTGTCGTTCTCTGGCTGATGTTCGCCGGCGCGACGCTCGTGCTGTTCATCGCGTGCTCGAACGTCGCCAACCTGCTGCTGGCGCGTGCGACGGCACGCTCGCATGAGCTCGCCGTCCGCGCCGCGCTTGGCGCTTCGCGTGTCCAGATCGTGCGTCACCTACTCGCCGAGAGCCTGCTGCTCGGCATTGTGGCCATTCCGCTCGCGGCGACGATCGCGGCCCTCGGCACGTGGCAACTCGCGCGCATGATGCCGGCCGGGGCGGTTCCGGCGTACGTGCACTGGCAGATGGACGGACGTGCGCTCCTGTACGTCAGCGTCATGGCACTCGCGGCCACGGTGGCCGCCGGACTCGCGCCCGCAATCGGCGCCGCGCGCGGTCGACTGTCGGCACGGCTGACGGAACGATCGACCGGCACTGGTCGATCCGTTCTGCGCTCGGCACTCGTCGCCGCGCAGGTGGCCGTGTCGCTCGTGGCCGTCGTCCTCGCCGCGCTCTTCTCGCGCACCTTCGACGCGCTGGCCGCGCACGACTGGGGCGTCGACGCCACGCACGTGCTCATGCTGCGGGTGGCGATGACCGGCGATCGCTACGCCGACACGGATGCGCGCGTTCGGCGCATGGATGACATCCTGCGACGAGCAGTGATGTCGCCCGGCGTCGAATCGGCCGCCGTGTCCACGTACGTGCCGCTCGCGGGCGGCGGTGAACGTGGCCGTCTCGACGTGGAGGGTCGCGCCGTCGCTCCCGACGCGCACGAGTCGATGCGCCTCGTCGGCGCGACGTCGACCATCTTCGAGACGCTCGGTGTGCATCTCGTTCGCGGCCGCCTGCTGACGCCGGCTGAAAGCCTGTCGCGCGCGAACATCGCCGTCGTCAACGAGGGCCTTGCCGCGCGCGCATGGCCAGGGCGCGATCCCATCGGCCGGCGCTTCCGCGTCTGGACGCCGTCGACCGGCGACCAGACGTTCACGGTCGTTGGAGTCGCCGCAGATTTCGGCGCCGAACCTGGTGAACCCCACGCCGAGCCGACCGCCTTCGTGCCCTACGCCTGGCAGGCGGCGCCCGATACGGCGCTCGTGCTGCGTGTCGCCGGCGATCCTGCGTCGGCCGCGCCGCTCGCACGCGCGGCGATCGGCGCATCGGATCCACAACTGCCCATCGCCGACGTCCAGACGATGCCCGCGATCGAAGCACGCGCCTTCTGGCAGTTCGCGCTGTTCGGCCGTGTGTTCGGCGCCATCGGCATCGCGGCGCTGCTGCTCGCGGCGTGTGGCGTCTACGGCCTCGTCTCGTACGCCGTGTCGCTGCAGACGCAGGAGATGGGCGTGCGCATCGCGCTCGGCGCCGATCGACGACGCATCGTCGCGACCGTCGTTGGCCGCGGCTTGCGGCTCGCCGCGGTCGGGATCGCCGCCGGCCTCATCGTCGCGCCGGCGCTCACCTGGCTCGCGCGAGGCACGCTCGTGGGCGTGGGCCCGTTCGATCCGCCGAGCTTTGCCGCGGCCGCGCTGCTCCTTGCCGCCATGGCATGCGCGGCCAGCCTCGTCCCAGCCTGGCGCGCCTCGCGTGTCGACGCCGCCTCCGTGCTGCGCGGCGCGTTACGATAAGCGGATGCAGCAGCGCGCACTTGGTTCATCAGGACTCAGCATCTCGACTATCGGACTCGGCACGTGGGCGATCGGCGGCTGGATGTGGGGCGGTCAGGACGACGCCGACAGCATCGCGGCGATTCATGCCGCGGTCGATCGCGGCGTGAACTGGATCGACACGGCGCCCATCTACGGATCCGGCCACTCAGAGGCGATGGTCGGCAAGGCGCTCGCCGCTTTGCCCGCGTCGCGCCGGCCGTTGGTTTTCACGAAGTTCGGTCTCGGCGACAGCAGTGACGTCAACACGCGCGCGGCCTCGCGCGCCAACGTCATCGCCGAGTGCGATGCCAGCCTGAGGCGGCTCGGCGTCGACCGCATCGATCTCTATCAGCTCCATTGGCCTGCGCCAGAACCCATCGCCGAAACGGCCGCCGCCTGTGACGAGCTCGTCCGCGCCGGCAAGATCCGCGCGATTGGCGTATCGAATTTCTCGGTCGCGCAGCTCGACGAGTGGCGCGCGACGGGCGTGCCGCTGCACTCGCTACAGACGCCGTACAGCATCCTGCGGCCCGCGCCGCGAACGGAGCTGCTGCCCTGGTGCGTGCGCCACGGCGTGGGCGTCATCGCGTACTCGCCGCTCTTCCGCGGCCTGCTCTTCGGCACGTGGACCAAGGACAAGACGTTTCCCGCAGGCGATGCGCGCGGCGCGCACAAGGACTACTCGGGGCCGCGCTTCCAGCGGCATCTCCAGGCCGTCGAGGAACTGCGCGCGATTGGCGCGACGAGCGGTCTGAATCCGGCCCAAGTGTCCGTTGGCGTGCTCCTGCATACGCCTGGCACGACGGGCTGCATCGTCGGTGCGCGGAATGCGCGACAGGGCGCGGCCATTGCCGATCTGGACGTGACGGTGACTGACGCGCAGGTCGACGCGGTGTGGCAGGTCATCTCGCGCCTGCAGCACGACCTCGAGTCCCTCTAACCGCCAGCCGCGATCATGCTGAGAGCCGGCATCGTCGGACTGCCCAACGTCGGCAAGTCCACCCTCTTCAACGCCGTCACGCGCACGCGCAAGGCCGAGGCGGCGAACTATCCCTTCTGCACGATCGATCCGAACGTCGGCATCGTCACCGTGCCCGACGCGCGGCTGGCGCCGCTCGCGCGCATCGCGAAGACCGAGGTCATCATCCCGGCCGCCGTCGAATTCGTGGACATCGCCGGACTCGTCAAAGGCGCGAGCCAGGGTGAGGGACTCGGCAACAAGTTCCTCACGCACATCCGAGAAGTCGACGCCATCGTCCAGGTCGTGCGCTGCTTCGAGGACGAGGACGTGCACCACGTGTCGGGATCGGTCGATCCGATTCGTGACATCGAGGTCATCAACACGGAGCTCGTGCTGTCAGACCTCGAGTCCGTGCGACGCCGGCGCGAGCGCCTGGCGAAGGACGTGAAGCGCGGCGACAAGGCCGCCGCGGCGGAGGAAGCCGTCCTCGCGAAGGTCGAACCGGAGCTCGACGCCGGGAAGCTCGCCCTGACGATCTCGCTGAGCGCGGAGGAGCGGGCGCTCGTCCAGCCGCTCTTCCTGCTCACGGACAAGCCGACGATCTTCGCGTGCAACGTGAAGGACACGGACCTCGCCTCGGCCGGCGACAACCCGTACGTGCGAGCGGTGCGCGAATATGTCGGCGCGCATTTGTCCTGCGAAGCCGTCGTCATCAGCGCGCAGATCGAGAGCGAGCTGATCGATCTCAGCCCGGACGATGCGGCCGCGTTTCTCGCGGATCTCGGAGTCGCCGAGAGCGGCATCGGTGCGCTCATCCGCGCCACGTATCACCTACTCGGCCTGCGGACGTACTTCACTGCGGGCGAAAAGGAAGTGCGCGCCTGGACGATTCACGCTGGCGACACCGCGCCGAAAGCAGCGGGCGTCATCCACTCGGATTTCGAACGCGGCTTCATCAAGGCGGAAACCGTCGCCTACGACGATCTCGCCGCGTGCGGCTCCATCGCCGCCGCGCGCGAGAAGGGCCTCTATCGGATGGAAGGCAAAGACTACGTCGTCGCCGACGGGGATGTGATGCTATTCAAGTTCAACGTGTGACGTGTCGCGAGCCCTGTCCCGTCTCTTCTCTCAATGCGTCATCGCGTACAAGAACACGTTGACGCCGAAGCCGTAGCCGCGGGCGGCGAAGGTGTCGAAGTAGCGGCGGTCCTCGCCTTCGCGTTCGAAGGCGTCGCCGAAGTCCGTGTTGTGGGTCATGACGACCATGACGCGGCCGTCGTGATCCATGATGGCGCGTACGTGCGGCACCGCGCTGTCGTAGCCGCGCTCTGACGTCTGGAAGCCGCTGCGGAACCAGAAGGTGATCGACGGAATCTGCGGGATCTGCTTGATCAGGTACTGGATGTTGAAGATCGGATGATCCGGCGGCAGGTCGACGATCGGATATTCGCTCGACGGCAGCGCCTTGCGGATCTCGTTCTCCCACACGCTCCAGGCGTAATCGCCCCAGAAATCATCCGCCCAGAGAAAACCGCCCTTCTCGCGGTACTCGCGCAGCTTCTCCGCTGCGTCGTCATCGAAATACGCGCCGCCCGGCTCGGTCATCATGACGAACGGGCAGTCGAACAGGTGCGGGTCGGTCAGCGTGACGACGACGTGGTTCGGCTCGCCGCGTGAATCGCGGCTGATCGGCGCTTCGGTGAGCTCGCCGAGTCGGAACGGAAAGTTCAGATCCGCGCGCGGATAGTCGACGCCCCAGCCGCCGCCGTCGCCGTACGGCGCGTTGCGGAACGCGATCCGGCAGAACACGAAGCGGCCGTCATAGAGCCACGGCATGTTGGTCGGCAGCTCACGGAAACGTCCGAAGCCGCCAAAGCCGCGACGCCGCTGCGCCGGCACGGCCGCACTGCCGGCCATGGCGAGCGTCGACGCCAGGAGCACGGCGGCGACCGTGCCCGTGACGAGCCGCCGAACGGGAAGCCGCGCGAGAAGGCTCACCGAGACAGTGTAGCGCCTAGAAAAGTCGAAACATCACGATCGTCACAATCGTGGGCACCAGCGCGGCGAGAGCGAGCCCGAGCGGAGCGACCGCGCCGCCAAAGAATCGCGCGAGCAGCGCGTGGCCAGCCGGGTTGGGGGCATTGGCGATGAGCGTCAGGCCACCGCCCGTGACCGCGCCTTCGACGACGGCAGCCTTCATCGCCTCGCTGAAGTTCGGCACGAGCGTCGCGAGATACGTGATGAGCGCGTTGTCGTTGAACGCCGTCAAGATCGTTGCGCCGAAGTAGAGGCTGCGCTCCGACAGACTCGCAAGGACCGGCGCAATCCACCAACCTTGCAGGCCGCCATGAATGACGAGGCCGGCGAGGAAGAAGCCGACGAGCAGCGGCGCGCGCAACTCGACTCGCGCCTGATAGGGCGTCGTCGCGCGCACGATCCCGAGAAAGAACAGGAAGCCACCGACGAAGAGAACCGGATAGTGGGCGTTGACGACCGTCCATGCGAGAAACGCAAGATGCACGGCCGTCAGCCACGCAGGCACCGGTAGCAGCGCAGGCCCGCTCGCCTCCTCGTCGGGCGTCTCGACGTCAGCCGCGGGTGGCCGTCGGCCGAGCGCCACGAGCTCGCGGCGGAACGCGGCGAAATACAGCAGATTCGATGTGACGATCGCGAGCGCGGCGCGCCAGCCGAAGTGGCCGAGGACGAACGGCGTCGTCCAGTTCCACTCGCGCGCGACCATGAGAATGGGCGGCGCGGCGAAGTGCGTGAGCGTGCCGCCGATCGAGACGTTCACGAAGAGCAACCCGATGGTCGCGTACTTGAGCCGCGTCGTCGGCTCGAGATCGTAGAACTGTCGCGCGAGCAGCAACGCGCAGATCGTCATCGCCGCCGGCTCGGTGATGAATGACCCGAAGAACGGACCGACGGTCAGAATCGCGAACCACCACGCCGCGGGCGCGTCGCCGCCAAACCGCGCGAGCCGCCGCAGCGCGCTTTCCGCGAACCCGACGATGGGCCGCGTCGACGAGATCGCCATGATCACGACGATGAACATCGGCTCGGTGAAGGTCACGTCGTCGTCGAGATAGTGCGCGGCCGCGTCCCATCCGGCATGAATCGTGATGGCCACGACCAACACGACCGCCCAGAGGCCGAAGACGACCTCCACCTCTCCGAGAAAGTGCACGAGCTCCGCGGCCACGCTCGGTCGCGGCGCCCCGCCCTCCGCGCGTGATGTCTCGTCGTGCCGCGCTTGCACCCGGTGCGCGAGCGTCGTCATCTTCGCCGCGACGAACGTGTGGCAGATGGCAAGGATGAAGATCGCCGTCGCCACGGCGTTGAACGGATCGAGCGCGACGCGCGCCGCCAGAGTCGTCCACAGCCCATCGACCGACACCGGCGGATAGGCGCTGAGCGGCGTGGGAAACGGCATGCGGAGTCATTCTAGCGATGAACAGCCGATCACGTCAGAAATTGGAAGCCAGAAGCCAGAAGTGGGTTTCCGTGCTCGCCGCACGCCGCGGCCTGCGCAGCGCGTTAGAATGCGCGCGTCTCACTTCTGCTTCTGGTTTGGCACGTCTGGCTTCTGGCTTCGACCTTCGAACTTGTCACCCGTTCTCGCCATCTCTCGAGTGCCCCATGCCCCTCTCCCACTCGCTCATTCTTTCGACCGCGTTGCTCGTCGCCGCCGCGACACCGACGATGGCGCAGTCGGCGTCCTACTATCCGGCTCGGCCCGACGATGCGAAGGCCGTGTATCTGACGCCGGACCACTTTCCCGTTCATGCGGACGGCGTCGCGGATGACACCGCGGCGATCCAGGCGGCGATCGATCGGGTGCAGGAGACAACGGGCCAAGGCATCGTGCTCGTGCCGTCGGGCCGCTATCGGCTGACGTCGACGGTCTATGTCTGGCCGAGCATCCGGCTCATCGGCTACGGTGCCACGCGGCCGGTGTTCGTGCTCGGCGCGCGAACGCCCGGGTACGGCGACAGCGCGCACGAGAAATATCTCGTCTTCTTCGCGGGCGGACGGCCGGGCGCGGGACGCGGCGGTGGCGATCGTGGTCGCGGTGCGGGACCCGCGAATGGACGAGGTCGCGGCGCGGGCGCCGCGGGCGCGCGCGCTGGCGCCCCGGCGGCAGCCGGACGCGGCGCGAGCGCCGAGCCGCGCGATGCGGGCGCCGGGACGTTCTACTCCGCGATGAGCAACATCGACATCGAGATTGGCGATGGCAACCCCGGCGCGGTCGGCGTGCGCGGACGATACGCGCAGCATTCATTTCTCGCGCACATGGACTTCCGGATCGGTTCGGGCCTCGCCGGCGTACACGACACGGGCAACGTCATGGACGACGTCCACTTCCACGGCGGCGAGTACGGGATCTGGACGCAGCGTCCCTCGCCCGGCTGGCAGTTCACGGCCGTCGATGCGACGTTCGACGGCCAGCGCGTAGCGGCCATCCGCGAACGCGAGGCGGGACTGACGCTCGTTCGTCCGATCTTCGAGCACGTGCCGACGGCGGTGGCCATCGACGAGGGCTATCCCGACGAGCTGTGGATCGATCACGGCCGCCTCGTCGATGTCAGCGGCCCGGCGTTCGTCGTCTATCGCGCGGACAGCTCGCGGACGCAAATCAACATGGAACACGTCGTCTGCGATCGCGTGCCCGTGTTCGCGTCGTTCCCCGAGACCGGCCGGCACGTCGACGGTCCGAGTGCGATGTACGCGGTCACGACGTTCTCGCACGGCCTGCACTACGACGACATCGGCGCGACACCGGCGATCCGCGACGTGTTCGACGCATCGCCCCTCACCGCGTTGCCGGCGGCCGAGCCGTCCGACGTCGTACCGCTGCCGCCAATGGAGACGTGGGTGAACATCCGATCGCTCGGCGCGAAGGGCGACGGCGTCACGGATGACACGGCGGTGTTCACGCGCGCGATCGCCGAGCATCGCGCCATCTACCTGCCGTCCGGGTACTACGTCGTGAGCGATACGCTGGCGCTGCGGCCGGACACTGTCCTCATCGGCTTGCATCCGAGCACGACGCAGATCGATCTGCTGGATCGCACGCCGGCGTTCCAGGGTGTCGGCGATCCCAAGCCCCTCATCGAAGCGCCGAAGGGCGGCACGAACGTCGTCATCGGCATCGGGCTGTATACGAACGGGATCAATCCGCGTGCGGTCGCGGCCAAGTGGATGGCCGGTGCGCATTCGATGATGAACGACGTCCGCTTCCTTGGCGGCCACGGCACGAACCGGCCCGACGGCACGCGCGAGAATCCGTACAACAACACGCACACGGCCGATCCCGATCTCAACCGGCGCTGGGACGGACAGTATCCGAGCCTGTGGGTCACCGACGGCGGCGGCGGGACGTTCCTGGACATCTGGACGCCGAGCACGTTCGCGCAAGCCGGCATGGTCGTGTCGAACACGTCGACTGAAGGGCGCGTCTACGAGCTGTCGAGCGAGCACCACGTCCGGCACGAAGTGCAGCTCGATCACGTGTCGAACTGGCGCATCTACGCGCTCCAGACCGAGGAAGAGCGTGGCGAGGGCGGCTTCGCGCTGCCGCTCGAGATCGTCGACTCGCACGACATCACGATCGCGAACTTCTTCATCTATCGCGTCATCAGCATGTTCCAGCCGTTCGAGGACGCCGCCGATCTCGTCGATTCGAGCGGCATTCACTTCCGCAACGTCCACGCGTACAGCAACAGCAAGGTGTCGTTCGACAACACGATCGCCGACCGCACGCACGACGCACACATCCGTCAGCGGGAGCTCGCGTGGCTCGACGTCTCCGGCCGCGCGCCGGCGTCCGAGCCGCCGCACGCGGAATCCGCCGTGCTGGCAGCGGGCGCGACCGTCGAGAAGCTCGCGAGCGGGTTCTACAACATCTCGGGCGGCGCCACGTCGCCGACCGGCGACTTCTACTTCGTCGACGCGCACTGGCAGCGCATCTACAAATGGTCTGTGTCGACGCACGAGGTGGCGACCGTGCGCGACAGCCCGCTCGATCCCGTGAATCTCGCCGTGGACCAGGCGGGCAACGTCATGGTCGTCTCGTACACGGGCAACGGCACGGTCTACACGTTCAACCCGGCGACGCCGGGGTACGCCATGACGATCGTGCCGCCGCAGCCGGTGACGCCGCGCCCCGGACTGACGGCCGTACTGCCCGTCAGCGACTGGCACGTGAATCAGGACGCGCTCACGCACGCGGCCGCACAGTTCCTCTCGCCCGACGGCACGACCTATCTCGCGACGGGACAGGATTTCCTCGACGGCGCGGCCAGCTTCGGCATCAAGAGCAGCGGGCAGATCCGCAGCTTCGGTCTGGCCAAAGCGAAGCCGGGCGATCGCGCGTACGTCACCGACGAGTCCGAACAGATCACGTGGGCGGGAACGGTCGACGCGGACGGCAGCCTGTCCGGCCTGACTCAGTTCGCGCAACGCGGCGGCGAAGGTGTGGCCGTCGACGCCGAGGGGCATGTCTACATCGCGGCCGGTGAGATCTACGTGTACGACGCGTCGGGCCGGCAGATTGACGAGTTGCACGTCCCGGAACGGCCCATCCAACTCGTCTTCGGCGGCCCCGACGGCCGCACGCTTTTCATCGCCGCGCGCACGTCGCTATACGCCGTGCGGACGAAGGTCGC
>CALFMR010000446.1 GCA_937880585.1 uncultured Acidobacteriota bacterium | reverse complement strand
GGCCGCCCAGCTCGTCGATGAACAGCTGGTCCAGCCAGGGCTTGTAGATCTTGAGCGACGGGTTGGTCAGCAGGCCGTAGCGATAGAAGCGCTCGATGTCGTTGCCCTTGAACGTGCTGCCGTCGCCCCAGACGTGTACGTCGTCTTCTTTCATGGCGACGACGAGGAGTGTGCCGGTGACGGCGCGGCCGAGCGGCGTCGTGTTGAAGTAGGGCAGGCCGGCGGTCGTGATGTGGAACGCGCCGCACTGCAGCGCGTTCAGCCCCTCGGACACGAGCTCGCGGCGGCAGTCGATGAGCCGCGCCCGCTCGGCGCCGTATTGGAGCGCGCGGCGCGGGATGTCGTCGTAGTCCGGCTCGTCGGGCTGGCCGAGGTTGGCGGTGTAGGCGTACGGGATCGCGCCGCGTTCCCGCATCCAGTGAATGGCGGCGCTCGTGTCGAGGCCGCCCGAGAACGCAATGCCGACCCGCTCGCCGGACGGCAGACTCTGAAGTATCGTGCCCACGTCGTTGATGTCCCGGAATGTCGTTGTCTGCGCCGCCGGCTGATACCGAGGCGAACGATAACGATGGATCGGAAGCTACGCCCGCGGCAAGCGCCTCCCGCCAAAATGAAAACAGGCCATGAGCCGGAGCCCATGGCCTGTGGTCTTGCCCCGATTGGACGCGCCTAGGACTGCTTGGCGATGATCTTCGTGGCGATTTTGTTGTAGGTCGCCGACGGGATCACGTTCTTCGTCTTCAGATCGGCCTTCGTCTTGTACGGACGGCTCGCGATGATCTTCGTCGCGAGCGCGTCGCCGATGCCGGGCAGCGTCATCAACTCGTCCTTGCTGGCCGAGTTGATGTCGAGCTTCGGCACGGCGGCCGTGGCGGCCTTGGCCGTCTTGGACGCCGTCTTGTGGACGGTCTTCGTCGCGGTCTTGGCGGTCTTCGCCGTCTTCGACTGCGTCGTGGCCGTGGTCGCCGGCGCCGCCGGCTGGGCGGATGCCGGCTGGCTCTGGGCCAGCGCGGTGCCGGCCGAGAGCAGCGCGACGGCCGCGACTGCTACGAGGTACTTCGTGAAACGCATCATGAGGAACGCCTCCAAATAAACGCCCGGACGAGAAGTCCGGGAGGGGAAACCCCCGGCGAGTAGACTAGCACTGGCGCGGGCGCAACGCCCGCCGGTGGTCGTGCGCAGGGGGGCGGTGTGCTGGATCTCGGTCGCAAGCGGGTCGTCGTCACCGGTGGTCACGGGTTTCTCGGGTCGGCCGTCGTCCGTGGGCTCGTGTCGCACGGCTGCCCGCCGGACGCCGTCGTCGCGGTCCGGCACGCGGAGTTCGATCTGATTCACGAAGAGGCGGTCCGGCGTTTGTACGACGAGTACCGCCCCGATGTCGTCATCCATCTGGCGGCCGTCGTCGGCGGCATCGGCGCGAACCGCGCCAACCCGGGGACGTTCTATTACGAGAATCTGATGATGGGCGCGCTACTCATGGAATACGCGCGCCGCGCCGGCGTCGAAAAGTTCGTCTCGATCGGCACCATCTGCGCGTATCCGAAGCACACGCCGGTACCGTTCCGTGAGGACGCGCTCTGGTCGGGCTATCCCGAAGAGACGAACGCGCCGTATGGCATCGCCAAGAAAGCGCTGCTCGTGCAGGGCCAGGCGTATCGCGCGCAGTACGGCTTCAATTCGATCTACTTGCTGCCGGTCAATCTCTACGGGCCGGGCGACAACTTCGATCCGGGCAGTTCGCATGTCATTCCCGCGCTCATCAAGAAATGCGTCGACGCGGTCGAACGCGGCGATCGCCGCGTCGAAGTCTGGGGGACGGGTCGCGCCACGCGCGAGTTTCTGTACGTCGACGATGCCGCGGAAGGCATCGTGCTGGCGACCGAGCGGATGGAGAGCGACGAGCCGGCCAACCTTGGCGCGGGATTCGAGATCTCCATCAAGGACTTGGCGGAGCTCATCGCGCGGCTGACGGGATTCGACGGCGAACTGGCCTGGAACGCGTCGCAACCGGATGGCCAGCCTCGGCGATCGCTCGACACGTCGCGTGCCGCCGCGCTGTTCGGCTTCCGCGCGACGACGTCTTTCGAAGTGGGATTGCAACGGACGGTCGACTGGTACCGCACGGAACGCACAGCCGGACGCGCATCCTGATCGCGGCCTGCTTCGGCGCGTTCGAGCCGCGGGAGACGACGATGAGGTGGTTCCGCGTGCCCCTGGGCCTGAAGGCCCAGGGCTCCGCGGAACAGCGGGGTTTCCCTGTGAAGCCCCGGGGCCTTCAGGCCCGGGGAGAGCATGTCTTATGTCTTCTGCCGTTCAGTTGCCGGCGCGGGGCCCTTTGGCGTGAGGTTGAATGCCGTGTTGATGAGCGACACGTGCGAGAACGCCTGCGGGAAATTGCCGAGCTGACGTCGCGCCACCGGGTCGTACTGCTCGGCGAGCAGACCGACGTCGTTGCGCAGCGAGAGCAGCCGTTCGAAGAGCGCGCGGGCTTCGTCGGTGCGCCCCAGCATCGCGTAGTTGTCGGCGAGCCAGAACGTACACGCGAGGAACACGCCTTCGCCTGGTGACAGACCGTCGTCGACGTCTTCCGTCCGGTAGCGAAGGACGAAGCCATCGTGCAAGAGTTCGCGCTCGATGGCCGCGACCGTGCCCGCCACGCGCGGATCGGTCACCGGCAGGAAGCCCACGTGCGCCATCATCAGCAGGCTCGCGTCCAGGTGCGGTGATCCGTAGGCCTGCGTGAAGCAGTTGCGCCGCGCGTCGAACGCCTTCTCGCAGACTTCGGCGTGGATCTGGTCGCGCAGCGCGCGCCAGCGATCGGCCGGTCCCTCGAGGCCGAACCGCTCGACTGCCTTGACGGCGCGGTCGAACGCCACCCACGCCATCATCCGCGAGTGCGTGAAGTACTGCCGCGGCCCGCGCACTTCCCAGATGCCTTCGTCGGGCTGTTGCCAGTTCGACTCGAGGAAGTCGAGCAGGTGCTGCTGCAGGCCCCAGCTCCATTCATCGGGCGGCATGCCGGCGCGCCGCGTCTGGTGCATC
>CALFMR010000445.1 GCA_937880585.1 uncultured Acidobacteriota bacterium | reverse complement strand
CGCGCGGCCGGCTCGAGACGTACGGGTCGGGGCGCACCGACGCCGGCGTCCACGCGCTCGCGCAGATCGCGCACGTCGACGTCGCGTCGCCGCTTCCGACCGATACGCTCGTCGTGCGCACGAACGCCGCGCTGCCGCACGACATCAACGTGCTGGCCGCCGAGCGCGTGCCGCCGCGCTTCCATGCGCGCCACAGCGCCGTCGCGCGCAGCTACCTGTATCAGATCGCGCGGCGCCGCACGGCGTTCGCCAAGCCGTTCGTCTGGTGGATCCGCGAGCCGCTCGACGTCGACCGCATGCGCGACGGCGCATCACGCCTGGTCGGCCTCGCTGACTTCCGCGGCTTCACCGATGCCGATCCGGACGAACAGTCGACCAAAGTGCTGATCGACGCGATCACGATCGCCCCCGCTGGCGATCTGCTCCTCATCCGCGTTGTCGGCTCGCACTTCCTGTGGCGGATGGTCCGACGCCTTGTCGGCGTCCTCGTACACGTCGGACGCGGCGAGCTCGATCCGGGCGCGGTCCTCACGCACGCGGCCGCTGACACGGGGTTGGCTGCGCGGCTGACGGCACCGGCGTCGGGCCTGTTCCTCGAACGCGTGTTCTACGATCCGCCGCCGCCTGCGTGGCCGCTCGTTCCGGCGGGATTCGGCGTCGCCACCGACAGCCTGCATCCGGGCACGGCCGATCGACACGACGGCTGACGCCGCGCCGTCACCTCGGCCGCTGCAACGACCCGATCACACGCGTGTCGACCGCCGAGCCGGATCGCGTCGGACCCCCTCGCGCCGCACGCACGGACCGGGCACGCGATTACGCTCTTGCACGTCGACGACGAATTTTGAAAGTGCCGGACGACGTGTAACCGCGAGCAGTCCTGCGCCGGATTGTGCCTCCACGTACACACCTGACGGATAGGTCCTCCACCGATGCGCCGAAGGCCCATCCTGACGGGCGCGGCAGGCGGATGGGCTGACGCGCGCACGATCGGACGTGGAGACACATGACAGGGGCGGCGCGGGTACGCGGCTTGCGTCATCGCCGTGACGCCTGCAATGCAAAGAATGTCAGCCAGCGCCGAACCGACCTGTCACCTGACCTATCTGCCCGCTCCGGCCCGCCCGGGAGAATCCGCTGGGACGGCCGTCTGGATCTGCGAACGTCCCTACCCCACGATGCGCCCGCACGGGCCCTCGGCCGACTGCGACGACTGTCCGGTCTGGCAGAAGATTCAGGCCGTGCGCGAGGCTGCCGCGGCTGAAGCCGCCGAAGAAGTCCGCCGCTTCCAGTCGTTGATGGGTTGAGCCGGCCCGGCCGGCGACTCCGCGCCTTGCCGCGATCCGCGGCTCACTCGACGTCCGACGACGTGTCAGACGCGGCTGGCGGGACGATGCGGCGGTATTTCTCGAGCCGATAGCGAATCTGATCGCGGTGCAGCGACAGAAGCGCGGCCGCGCGCGTCTGATTGCCACCCGTGCGCGCCAGCGCCTGCAGCACGAGGCTGCGCTCGAGCGCGTCGAGATCGATGCCCTCCGGCGGGAGCTCGAAGCCACCGGGCACCGCGTCCGTGCGCGGACGCGCGCCGAGCGTGGCGAAGTCGGAGGGCTCGAGGACCGCGCGCTCGCCGAGCAGCACCGCACGCTCGACGAGATTGCGCAGCTCGCGAACGTTGCCCGGCCAGCCGTACGTCTTGAGCGCGTCCTCGGCCGCGCGGCTCAAGGCCATCGGCGGCCGCCCGAGCTCGCGGCAGTAGGCGTCGATGAAATGTCGCGCGAGCCGCGGCACGTCGGCGGGGTGCGCGCGGAGCGGCGGCATCTCGACGCGCAGCACGTTCAGCCGGTAGTAGAGATCCTGACGGAAGCGGCCTTCGGCCACCGCGTCCTCGAGATGCCGATTGGTCGCCGCGATGACGCGCACGTCGACGTGCACGTCGCTCGATCCGCCGACGCGCCGGAATGCCTTCTCTTCGAGAAACCGCAGCAGCTTCGCCTGCAGCCCCGGCGCCATCTCACCAACTTCGTCGAGGAACACCGTGCCTTCATCGGCCTGCTCGAGCAGCCCGCGCTTCTGCTGCCGTGCGTCGGTGAACGCGCCGCGCTCGTGGCCGAAGAGCTCGGACTCGAGGAGCGCATCGGGCAGCGCCGAACACGTGATGTTGAGGAACGGATGGCTCGCGCGGCTGCTGGCGTAGTGAATGACCTTCGCCGCGAGATCCTTGCCCGTGCCGCTCTCACCCGTGATGAGCACGGTCGATCCGGGGCTCGACGCGACCTTGCGCACGAGCGTACGCACGCGCTCGATGGCCTCCGAGTCGCCGATGATCGACGGCAGCGCGAACGGCCGCGACAGCTCGTCGCGCAGCGTGCGCAGCTCGCGGCGGAGGCGCGTCGTGTCGAGCGCGCGCGCGACGCGCGGCGCGAGATCGTCGAGATCGAACGGCTTGGTCGCGTAGTCGAACGCACCGGCTTTCATCGCCTCGACGACGGTCTCGACGCGCTTGTGCGCGGTGAGCATGATGACGAGCGCGTCCGGATCCAGTTCGCGCAGCCGCCGCAGGACGGTCAATCCGTCATCATCGGGCAGCCGGTAATCGAGCAGGACGAGATCGACGCCCGCGGCCGCGCGCGCGAGCGCTTCGGCCGCCGTGGCCGCTTCGACGACGTCGTGTCCATCGGCCTGCAGCCGTTCGACGATCGACCATCGTACGAGCGATTCGTCGTCGACCACGAGCACGCGGCGGCCGGGCATGCGATGAGTATACGAGCGGGACTCGAAGGCCGCGGACGCCGATCAGGCGCCGACCGCGCTCCACGCCTCGCCGACGAGGCGCACCATCTCGCCGACGTCGAACGGCTTGCCGACGACGTGCGTGACGCCCAGGCGATGGGCCTCCTCGGTATCCTCGCGCGTGCCGTGCGCGGTCATGACGAGGACGGGCGCGTCCGGGCGGGCGCTCCGGATGGCGCGCAGGAGCGACAGATCGCCGACGTCGGGCAGGCGCAAATCGAGGAGCACGACGACCGGATCTGTGAGACAGTCGCCAAGCACGGACAGGGCCTCGGCCCCGGTCGACGCCGCGCGCACGGCGTAGCCCGACTCGGCCAGTCCCTCGGAAAGCGACCAGCGGATGAGCGCCTCGTCGTCGACGACCAGCACGACCGGACTGGGAAGATTTTCCCGCGGCATGCGCACTACTCCGCTCGATGCGCCCGAGACGGACCGTCCGTCGGGCCAAACCGGGTCAACGCTGCGACTGGGGCGCAGTATATTCAAGCCGCGCGCCAGCCGCGAGGGCGTCATGCTGACCCGCCACTTCGCCGTCCTCGCCACGGTCCTGCTCGTCGGGATCTTCCTCGCAAGCCTCGAGCTCAGCGCCGGCTATTCGGTCAACACGCTCTACCTGTTCCCGATCCTGCTGGCCATCTGGGTCGACGAGCCGCGGACGGCATTCCGCGTCGCCGTGGCCTCGACGCTGCTGCTCGCCACGGCCACGTTCGTGCGTCCTCCGGCCGTTTCGATCGGCGCGACCGTCTTCAGCCGCAGCGTCATCGCGATCAACATCTGGCTTGCCGCGTTCGTCGTCGTTCGATACCGGCAGAGTCAGGCGCGGCAGCGGGCGGACGCGACCGCGCGCGCGGCCGCCGAGTCCGCGCTCCGGCGCTCGGACAAGAACCTCGAGGACATGCGCTACGCGCTCGACCAGTCGGCGATCGTCGCGACGACGGACGTCGACGGCGCGATCACCTACGTGAACGACAAGTTCTGTGAGATCGCGGGCTACGCGCGCGACGAGCTCATCGGGCGCACGCACCGCGTGCTCAACTCGGGGCTGCACCCACCGGACCTGTTCCGCGACATGTACGAGACGATCACGGCGGGCCAGGCGTGGCGCGGCGAGCTCCGGAACCGGGCGCGCGACGGACGATTGTACTGGGTGGACACGACGATCGTGCCGTTCCTCGACGATCGCGGCCGGCCGTATCAGTACACGGCCATCCAGTCCGACATCACCGAACGCAAACGATCGGAAGCGGCGCTGCGCGATCAGGAAGCGCTCGCGCAGCTCGGCAAGATGGCCGCCATCGTCGCGCACGAAGTGCGCAACCCGCTGGCGGGCATCCGCGGCGCGATGCAGGTCGTCGGCCGGCGCCTCGCGGCGTCGACGCCCGAGCACGCGATCGCGCGTGAAGTCGTCGCGCGCGTCGACACGCTCAACGGCATCGTCGAGGATCTGCTGCTGTTCGCGCGGCCGCGCCAGCCCGTCATGACCGCCGTGCCGATTGCGACGATCATCGCCGACACGGTGTCACTCTTCGCGCAGGACCCGCGCGTGGCGGCCGTCGGCGTGCGCATCGAACCGACGTCGATCGTCGTCCAGGCCGACGCGGAGCAGTTGAAGCTGGCGCTCTTGAATCTGCTGCAGAACGGCGCGCAGGCCATGCGCGGTCGCGGCACAATCGCGATCGCGACGACGACGGCCGGCGAGTGGCACGAGCTGCGCATCACCGATCAGGGCGACGGCATTCCCGACGCCGTCCGCGCGCACCTGTTCGAGCCGTTCTTCACGACCAGGCACCACGGCACCGGTCTCGGCCTCGTCACCGCACGGCGCGTGATCGAGGCGCACGGCGGATCGGTCACGCTGGATCCGGCGCCCGGCGGCGGCACGGTCGCGGTCGTGAGGCTGCCGGCGAGGTAGACGCGCTTAGGCCCAGCCATTCTCACCCAGCCACCACTTCGGGGCGCGCTTCGGCACGCGGCGCAGGCCGAAGGCGTTGACGGCGTGCACCTCGAGATGCTCGATCGCCTCGTCGATGTCGTCGGTGACTTTCAGCAGGTTCAAATCCGACGCGCCGACGGCGCCGGCCGTGATCATGTCGCGCAGCAGGCCGATGAACGGCTTCCAGTATTCCGTGCCGATGAGCACGACGGGAAAGTTCCGGATCTTGCCGGTCTGAATGAGCGTCAGCGCCTCGCACATCTCGTCGAGCGTCCCGAGGCCGCCGGGCAGCACGACGAAGGCGTACGAGTACTTGAAGAGCAACACCTTGCGCACGAAGAAGTAGTGGCAGGTGATCCAGCGGTCGAGATACGGATTGGGCGCCTGCTCGTGCGGCAGCTCGATGTTGCAGCCGACGGTCCGGCCGCCCGCGTCTCGCGCACCGCGATTGGCCGCTTCCATCAGCCCGGGGCCGCCGCCCGTGAGCACCGTGAAGCCGAGCATGCTCACGCGCTGCCCGACTTCGCGCGCGATGGCGTAGTACGGGTGCGACTCGGGGAAGCGCGCCGATCCGAAGATCGTGACGCACGGACCGACGAAGTGCAGGACGCGGAAGCCGCGGATGAAGTCGCGCAGCGACCGCAGGATGAGCAGGAACTCGCGGAGCCGCGACTGCGGGCCCTCGAGCAGCATCCGGTCGGACGATCCGGCCGGCGCGGGCGTGGACGTGTCCGATCCGGGCCCGGTCCCGATCTCGGGATCCTTGCCGGCAGGGTTCGGCAACCCTTCGCGGACG
>CALFMR010000444.1 GCA_937880585.1 uncultured Acidobacteriota bacterium | reverse complement strand
GGAGCCGCCGGGCGCCCGTGCGCGCGTCGCGCTCTCGGCGTTGACCGTCGCCGAGTACTTCCGTGACGCGGAGGGCAAGGACGTTCTTCTGTTCATCGACAACATCTTCCGCTTCACCCAGGCGGGCTCTGAAGTCTCGGCGCTGCTCGGCCGCATGCCGTCGGCCGTCGGGTATCAGCCGACGCTGCTCACCGAGATGGGCGAGCTGCAGGAGCGCATCACGTCGACGCGGAAGGGATCGATCACGTCGGTGCAGGCCATTTACGTGCCCGCCGACGACTACACCGACCCGGCGCCGGCCACGACGTTCGCGCACCTTGACGCGACGACGAACCTGTCGCGCGCGATCGCGGAGCTCGGCATCTACCCGGCCGTCGATCCGCTCGCCTCGTCGTCGCGCATCCTCGACCCGCGCATCATCGGCGAAGAGCATTACAACGTGGCGCGCGACGTCAAGCAGACGCTGCAGCGCTACAAGGACCTGCAGGACATCATCGCGATTCTCGGCATCGACGAGCTGTCGGAAGACGACAAGCTCACCGTCACGCGCGCGCGCAAGATCCAGAAGTTCCTGTCGCAGCCCTTCTTCGTGGCCGAGCAGTTCACCGGCTACAAGGGCCAGTACGTGCCGATTGCGGAAACCGTTCGCGGCTTCAAGGAGATCATCGAGGGCCGTCACGACGACATCCCGGAGCAGGCGTTCTATCTGGCCGGCACGATTGACGAGGTCATCGAGCGCGCGAAGACGCAGCAGAAGTAGTCATGGCCATTCCGAAGCATCTGCAGCTCGAATTCGTCACGCCCGAGCGCGCCATCGTCCACGACCACGTGGACGAGGTGGAGCTGCCGGGCGAGGAAGGCGATTTCGGCGTGCTGCCCGGGCATGCGCCGCTGCTCGCCGCGCTGCGGACGGGCGAGATGTGGTACCGCAAGGGCAGCGAGACGCGCCGGGCGTTCATCGCCGGCGGCTTCGTCGAAGTCGTGCCCGACCGTGTCTCGATTCTCGCGCCCGTGGCCGAGCGTGCCGAGGACATCGACGTCGCCCGCGCCGAGGCCGCCAAGCGCCGCGCCGAGGAGCGCCTGGCCAAGGCGTCGGTCGTGGATTTCGACGCCGAGCGCGCGCGGATCGCGCTCTTGCGCGCCATCACGCGGCTCCAGATTTCCCGGCAGGGCCGTCCTCCGCGAGGCTAGTGCGCCGCCCATCTCCTCGGCATCGGCCGCGGCCCGTGCGTCTCGCCGCCCAAGACCGGCATTGCCGAGCGCGCGGCGTTTGGTCCATAGTCTCCTTCGCCCCGCCTGCGGTCCTGGGCGCGGCGCCAGGCGCACGCCGCTCACGCTGACAGGACATCGGCCGCCATGTTACGCATCGCCTCAGCGGTTGCCACCGATCCGGGTTTGCGCCGGGAAGACAACGAAGACTCGTACTGCGCGCGCGCGGACCTCGGCCTGTACATGGTCGCCGACGGCATGGGCGGCCACGCGGCGGGGGAGATCGCGTCGAAGATCGCGGTCGACGTCGTCGAGGCGTTCGTCGACGAGACGCGCGACGCGGACGTCAACCGCACCTGGCCCTTTCCCTACGACGCCTCGCTGAGCCTGGACGGCAACCGCCTCAAGGCGGCGCTGCGCCTCGCCAACCGCCGGCTCGCGGCAGCCATGGCCGAGAACGACGCCCTGCGCGGCATGGCCACGACGGCCGCGGCCGTGCTCGTGAGCGGTACGGACAAGATGCCCGTCATCGCGCACGTCGGCGACAGTCGCGTCTATCTGTGCCGCGGCGGACGACTGCGTCAGATCACCCAGGATCACTCGTGGGTGAGCGAGCAGGTGCGCGCCGGCGTGCTGTCGGAGACCGATGCGCGGCGGCATCCCTGGCGCAACGTCGTCACGCGGGCGCTCGCCGGTGGTGACGATCCGGACGTGGACATCGACGAGGTCACGAT
Organism: uncultured Acidobacteriota bacterium; assembly: GCA_937880585.1. Classification (GTDB taxonomy): domain Bacteria; phylum Acidobacteriota; class Vicinamibacteria; order Vicinamibacterales; family SCN-69-37; genus CALFMR01. The sequence goes on along the minus strand of CALFMR010000444.1, from coordinate 1,262 downwards.
CGAGGCCGGTGACCGGCTCGTCATCTGTTCGGACGGGTTGTCGGGCGTCGTCGCGCCCGATCGGTTCGAGCAGATTGTGGTCGTGCCCGGCTCGCTCGATGCGCGGTGCGAGGCGCTGATCAAAGCGGCGAACGCGGCCGGCGGACCTGACAACATCACGGTCGCGATGCTCGAGTTCGATGTGGCGTAATCTCGCGCGGCTGGCGCGCTATCGCAGCCTCATCGCCAGCCTCGTCTCGCGCGAGCTGAAGGCGCGCTATCGCGGGTCGGTCCTCGGCTTCTTCTGGTCGTTCGTCAACCCGCTGCTACTCCTGTCGGTGTACACGTTCGTCTTCGCCTACATCATGCCGAACGACGAGCCGCGCACACGGCCCTATTCGGTGTTCATGTTCTGCGGCCTGCTGCCGTGGACGTGGTTCGCGGCGTCGATCAACGAATCGGCCGGGTCGCTCATTTCCGGCGGCAATCTCATCAAGAAAGTGCTGTTTCCCGCCGAGGTGCTGCCGATCGTCACGGTTCTGGCGAACATGGTGCACTTCCTGCTGGGGCTGCCAATCCTGGCGGCCTTCATGATCGGGACGCACCACTATCCGAGCTGGGCCAACCTGCCGTGGTTTCCGCTGGTCGTGCTGGTGCAGTTGATCTTCACGAGTGCGCTCGCGCTCATCGTGTCGTCGCTCACGGTGCACTTTCGCGACCTGCGGGATCTGGTGGCGAACCTCCTGACGTTCTGGTTCTTCACGACGCCGATCATCTACGACTATCAGGCGTCGTACGTCCAGAAGCTGAAGTGGTTCTTCAACATCAATCCGTTCTTTCACCTGTCGGTGTCCTACCAGGAGATCCTGTTTTTCCATCCCGAGCACGCCGGTGAGACGTTCGTCCACGGCCATCTCCAGTGGTGTCTCGTGCTGGGCGCGGCGTCCATCGTCTTCTTCCTGTTCGCCTACTGGATCTTCGATCGGCTGCGCGACTCGTTCGCCGAGGCGGTATGAGTTCGCCCGCCATCGAGCTCCACGACGTGACGAAGGTCTACCGCCGGTACGGCGGGCGGCAGTTCGCCACCCTCAAGAGCGCGTTCCTGCAGCGCAGCATCATGCGGGATCTGCGGCCGAACGAGACGTTTCCCGCGATCCGCAACGTGTCGTTCGAGGTGCCGGCCGGCCAGACGCTCGGCATCATTGGCCTCAACGGATCGGGCAAGAGCACGGCCTTGAAGCTCGTGGCCGGCATCACCAAGCCCCAGCGCGGCACGGTCACCG
>CALFMR010000443.1 GCA_937880585.1 uncultured Acidobacteriota bacterium | reverse complement strand
GTGCACGATGTCGATCGCCCGTTCGCGGATGATGTCCCGCAACGCGCGCCAGAGCCGCGCGTCGAACGAGTGGCGCTCTCGCGCCTCGAGGTAGTCGATGTCGAGGTGACCCGCCCGTGCGCCGATGCCGAAAATGCGGTCGCGCACGTCGCGGATGTAGCAGACCGTCACGTCGAAGCGATCGCGGTCGCGGCGTTCGGCGCCCATGAGAATCGTCTTCTCGGGGCCGCCGCCGGTCCCCCAGACGCTTCGGAGTTCGAGGATGGCAGTGCGCGCGTTCATCGGGCGTCGATCGGTCCCAGAAATCGTAGCCCCAAACGCGCCATTTCCTCACAGTGTCTCGTCGGCGCGGATGGAAATGCCGGGCGGCTTCGGGCCGCGATGCGACAATAGGCGCCAACATGGGCGCTTCTTCCTCGTCGACGACTGACCGCACGCCGTTCATTGTGCCGATCACGTTGGCGACGGGCGATCCCGACGCGCCCGCGAGGGCCGTCGTGCGCCGCGGCGAGCCGGCGACCATCGGCGTGCCGTGCCCGCGCGGTCAGGTGCATGCCTACGACGGCTGCACGTACCGCGGAGCGGATGGACGGACGCAAGCCGCGCAGACGCGCGCACTCGACAACTGGCCCGACGGATCGGTCCGGTGGCTGCTCGTCGACGTGCTGATCGACAGCATGGGTAACGGCGGGCCCGGCGGAGTCCTCGAGATTGGCGACGTGACGGCGGACCCGGCAACACGACCGAGCCTTCGCGTCTCGACCGGCGGAGGGCGCACGGACGTCATGGCCGGTGGTGTCGAGTTCCAGTTCGAACCCGGCGGCGCCTTTCCGTTTTCCGCCGTGGTGACCGACGGCCGCCGCGTCCTGGACACGACGCGTTCCGGTCTGCGCCTCGTGGTCGATGGGCGAGCGATCGATGTCCGGCTTCAGGCCGTCGTGGTGCGCGCTGCCGGTCCCTGGCGAGCGGAGATCGAGGTGACTGCGGCGACGGCCGATAGCAGCCTTCCACTCGAGGTCTCCGCGCGCATCGAGTTGTTCGCCGGCACGCCGGTCGCGCGTGTGGACATCACGCTTCACAACCGGCGCCGCGCGCAGCATCCGTCCGGCCATTGGGAGCTCGGCGATCGTGGGTCGCTGGTGATTCAAGAAGCGGCCTGGGTGCTGGCGCCCTCGTCCCCCGTCGTGTCGGCGTCGTGCGCCCTGGCGGCCGGTGCTGCGCCGCAGGCCGTCGAGCGGCCGTTCGAGCTGTTTCAGGAATCGAGTGGCGGCACGCGGTGGGACGCGCCGACCCATCGATCGGCGTCCGGCAAGGTGCCGCTGCGTTTCCGCGGGTACCGGTGTCGTTCTGGGGCCAAGGAGGAGCTCGGACTCAGAGCCGACCCGACCATCTCGGTCGACTCGGCCAACGGTCAGATGATCGTCGCGGTTCCAGACTTCTGGCAGAACTTTCCCCGGTCGCTCGTGGTCGACGACGGCGCGATCGCTGTCGGGCTGTGTCCGGTCGACGCGCCCGAGGCTGTGGAGCTGCAGGGCGGCGAGCAGAAAACGCATCGCGTCGTGGTCGCCTTCGGCGCCGATACCGTGTCTGACCCGCCGCTCGCCTGGGTGCACGAGCCGCTGCGGCTCGTCGTCGATCCTTCGTACGTCGCCGAGACGGGCGCGGTCCCGTTTCTCGTCGCGGCGAGTGACGATCCGAGCCCTTCGTATCTCGCGTTGGCCGCCCTGGCGCTCGATCCGGCGTCTGGATTCGTCGCCAAGCGCGAAGCGGCTGACGAGTATGGATGGCGGGACTTCGGCGATCTGCCCGCGGACCACGAGTCCGCCTTCCAGCCGCCCGATCGGCCATTCGTGTCGCACTACAACAACCAGTACGACGCGGTCGCGGCCTTCGGCATCCACTTTCTCAGGACGGGCGACGCTCGGTGGTGGCGGTTGATGGACGATCTCGCGCGGCACGTGCGCGACATCGACATCTATCGGACCCACGAGGACAAGGCGGCCTACAGCGGTGGATTGTTCTGGCACACGGCGCACTATGTCGATGCGGGACTCTCGACACACCGCACCTATCCGCGCGAGACGCTGGGGGGCGGGCCATCGGCCGAGCACAACTACAACGCCGGGCTCATGCTGCACTACTTCCTCACGGGCAGCCGGGCGTCGCGCGACGCCGCCGTCGGTCTGGGGCAGTGGGTCATCGACATGGACGACGGCCGGCGATCGCCGTTCCGATGGCTCGCCAGAGGCGCGACTGGACTCGCGAGCTTCACGGTCGATTTCTATGGACCGGGTCGCGGCGGCGGACACTCCATCCTCGCGTGCCTGACGGCGTATCGATTGAGCGGCGAACGCCGATTCTTCGACAAGGTCGAGACGCTCATCGCGCGCAGTGTCCATCCATCGGACGACGTCGGCGCGCTGGGATTGCTGGATGCGGAACGCCGCTGGTCGTACACGGCGTTCCTGCAGGCCGTCGGCACGTATCTGCAGGTCAAGGCGGAGTGTGGCGAGATCGACGCCCGGTACGCATATGCCCGCGCGAGCCTGCTTCGCTACGCGGAGTGGATGGCGCGCGAGGAGCGGCCGTACCTCTCGCGCCCTGAGATCCTCGAATATCCGACCGAAACGTGGGCCGCGCAGGACTTGCGGAAGACCGATGTCTTTCTGTGGGCCGCGCTCCTCACTGGTGGAACCGAACGGCAGACCTATCTCGATCGGGCGTGCTGGTTTTTCGACGAGTCGATCCGCACGTTGACCGAGTCGCCGACGCGCGCCTTCACGCGGCCGCTCGTCCTCGTGCTCGGGCAGGGCGTGCGCCAGGGATGGTTCGCCCGCCACGCCGAGGATCTTCCAGCGCCGGCGATCGGACCGGCTGTGGCGTTTCCACCGTCGTCGCCGTTCGTCCCGCAGCGAGCGCTGGCGATCAGCCGTGCCAGGCGGATCGCGCTGGCGGCCGCCGGTGTCGCGGCCGCAGTAGCGGCGGCGTGGCTCCTATCGTGACCGGCCGGCTCATCGTCCGGCGGACAGCAGAGCCGGGCGGCCCGACGCGGCGCGCGGCGGGATGTTGAGGCGGACCGCCGCCGGCCGCGGCTCGTGCGATTCGGCCGCAGCCGTGCCGGCGCCCTCTCGGGCGCGCGTGTCGGCGATGTTGCGAATGGCCACGCCAATCGCGAGTACATGCCAGAGGAGTTCGTTGTACTGCAGCGGCAGAAACGTCGCGCCGATCGCGTAGACGATGAGCTGCGCTTCGCAGGCCGTGGCGTAGATCGCGAGCGTCTTCAGGTCGGGACGTCGTCGAGCCAGCCGTCGCACGTGCCGTCCGACGAACAGCGATCGTCCGAAGATCAGAAGGAACAGTAGGAGTCCCGGATAGCCGAGTTCGGCGAGCATGCCGAACCACGCGCTGTGCACGGACCGATTCTCGCCGTAGGCGCCGTGGAGGACGTCGTAATCGTCGTAGACTGCTTGAAAGGCATTGTGTCCGTACCCCACGAGCGGGCGGTCGTTGGCCATGCGCCAGGCGACGCCCCAGAAGTAGAGACGGCTCATCGCGGAGGCGTCTGAGGGGGCGCGGAGCGTATCGATACGATTCCAGTAAGACGACGGCAACACGACGAGCGGTGACGGCTGCACGGCGACGTGCACCATCGAG
>CALFMR010000442.1 GCA_937880585.1 uncultured Acidobacteriota bacterium | reverse complement strand
TGTCGTGCGCGCGGTAGACCTCGCCCATGCCCCCGGCGCCGATGGCGGCGACGATCTCGTACGCGCCGAGCCGCGTGCCGGGAGGGATGTTCATGGGAGCGTGCCTACGATAGTCCAAATCGCGCGGCGCCGACAGCGCGCCGACGCGCGTGTCACTGGCCCTGCGCGGGCGGCGTCCAGTGCATGCCGAGCTGGTCGAAGAGAAACGCCGTGTAATCGGTGACCTGTCCCACGCGCACGGCGAGCGGCGATCCGATACCGTGGCCGGCCGCGCTCGTCGTCACGAGCAGGACCGGCCGGTCGGAGCTCGTGGCCGCCTGCAGCCGCGCGGTCATCTTGCGCGATTGCATCGGATTGACGCGTCCGTCGTTCTCGCCCGTCTGCATGAGCACGGCCGGATAGGCCGTGCGATCGACGACGTGATGGTAGGGCGAGTAGGCGTAGAGCGCGCGGAACTCGTCGGCGTGCTGCACGGTGCCGAACTCGGTGGTGTTGAACGCGCCGTTCGGATCGAGCTCGACGCGCAGCATGTCGTAAATGCCGACTTCGGAGACGACGGCCCGGGCCAAGCCTGGATGCTGCGTGATCATCGCGCCCATCAACAGGCCGCCGTTCGAGCCGCCGAGCATCGCGAGCTCGTCGGACGACGTGTAGTGCGCGTCGATCAACCACTCGGCCGCGGCCGCGAAATCGTCGAACACGTTCTGCTTGTGCGTCAGCGCGCCCTCGGCGTGCCACGTTTCTCCGAACTCGCCGCCGCCGCGAATGTTCGCGATCGCGAACACGCCGCCCGCGTCGAACCACGCGCGGAACGTGGCGCCGAGGAAACGCGGCTCCTGACTGATGCCGTAGCCGCCGTAGCCGTAGAGCAGCGTCGGGTTCCGGCCGTCGAGCGCGGTGCCCTTCTTGCGGATGACGTTGACCGGCACGCGCGTGCCGTCCTTCGACGTGGCCATCTCGCGGACGACGGCCATGTCGCCGAACGCGATCGGGCTCACGGCACCGAGCGGCGTCGCCGTGTCGCGGCCGCCGCCGAAGCGACGGAACGCGGGCGGCGTCAGATAGGTCTCGACGCGATAGACGAGATCGTTCCCGACGCCTTCGACTTCGCTGACGCGGGCAATCGCCGGGATCGGCACGTCGGCGCCGTGGCTGCCGTCGAGATGGAAGACGCGCAGCCGCGACGGACCGCCCGCGAGATAGCGGACGACCATCCTGTCGCCGCCATAGAAGCTGATCGGCGCGTCGCCGCCCTGGAACGCGTTGAAGATCGCCGCGTCGTCGAGCGGCGGAATGATCACCCGCGCGTCGGCGAGATCGTAGTCGCCGCGCGCGAGCTTCAGCACCTGCCGGCGCGGGGCGCCACGCTGCGATTCGAGATACAGCGCGCCGTCCGGCCCGAGCGCGGCGAACGTCGCCTCGTCGGCGAAGTGCGTGATCTGGTGGACGACGCCGGCGTCGGTGACCAGGTAGTGCGCGTACTCGCCGCCGTCGCCGTTGGCGACCGTCACGAGCAGCGCACCCGCGGCGGCGTTGTGATCGAGCGTGATCTCGGCGACGCGCGGCAGGCCCGGCAGCGCCACTTCGCGATCCCTCGCCGGATCGGCGCCGACCTGATGGACCCAGACCGTCTGATTGAAGTGCCGTTCCGCGGCCGGCTGGTCGGGGCCCGGAAAATGCGTGTACCAGATCGTCCGCCCGTCGGCCGACCACGTCGCGTCACCGCCGGCGGTCGGATACTGCACGTGCGGAATCGCCGCGCCGACCTCGTGACCCGTCGCCACATCGAACACGTGCAGGTCGCCGTCCTCGCTGCCGCCGCGCGACAGCGACACGGCCACCTTCGATCCGTCGGGCGACGGCACGTACCAATCGATGGCCACGGCGCCCGTCGCGTCGATCGCATTCGGATCGAGAACGACCCGCGCGTGAGCGGGATCGAGGTTCCGGTCGAGCGCCACGAGCAGCGGCTGCTGCTTCGCCGGATCGGACGCGCGCGCGAAGACGCGCGTGCCTGCCGCCTCGAGATCGGCATACGACGTCGAGCTTTGCGAGATCAGGTGCATCAGGTGCCGCTCGAGCGCCGCGCGAAACGGCAGCGCATCGAGGTAGGCGCGTGCGTAACTGGTTTGCGCCGTCGTCCAGGCGTGGACGGCCGGATCCTCGGCGCGCTCGAGCCAGCGGTACGGATCGGCGACCGGGACGCCGTGATAGGTGTCGACGACGGTCTCGACCCGCGTCGCCGGCGGGCCGTCCGCGGCCACGACGCCCAGCGAGTACGCGGCGAGGGAGACGAGCACCGTGACGGCCAATATCGATCGCATCGAAGCGTTCCTCAATTCAGGTGTCATAGGTTCTCTATTCCGCCGCGGCTACTGCCGGTTCTTGCCGAGCGTGATGAGCACGACGTCGCTCGCCGTCGAGCCGCGCGCGAGCGCCAGCCGGCCGTCGCGCGACCAGGCGTGCGCGAAGATCCGGCCCGAGGGGAACGGCGTCAGTGGCCGCGGCGATCCGCCGGACACTGGCTGGATCCAGAGGTTGTCGACGCCGTTGGCGGTGCGGATGTACGTCAGCGCCGCGCCGTCGGCCGTCCAGGACAACCCCGACCCGCTCGTCTCGTTTCCAAATCGGGCGTCGGGAGGCACGTCGAAGGTCTTCGACGGCGCGCCGCCCGACGATGGCATCACGATGATGCGCTCTCCCGATGTTCCCGCATTGCCGGCGGCACGATAGGCGATCCATCGGCCGTCGGGTGAAATGGCCGCATCCCGATCGTTCGGACCATGCGTCAGCTCGATCGGATCGCGGCCGTCGATCGCCACCCTCTTCAAGATGAACCGATCGGTCACCTGCAAGTAGACGACCCATCGGCCGTCCGGCGAGCAGGCAGATTGCGTTTCGCCGCCCGCCGAATCGACGATGGCG
>CALFMR010000441.1 GCA_937880585.1 uncultured Acidobacteriota bacterium | reverse complement strand
TGCCGTTCACGGCAGTGCCGTTCCCCTTCGGCCCGATGGCCGTCGTGCTGGTCGGCGCCGTGCTCGGCGCGCGTCTCGGCGCGTTGTCGCAGGTGAGTTACGTGGTGCTCGGCGCGCTCGGTGTCGCCGTGTTCGCCCCGTCGCCCACCCTCGCGCCGGGTCTCGCGCGTCTCGTCGGTCCGACCGGCGGCTATCTGCTGGCGTATCCGCTCGCGGCCGCGGTCGTCGGCTGGTTGTCCGAGCGTGGATGGGATCGGCGGTACGTCACGTCGCTCGCCGCGATGCTGGCGGGCCTGGCGGTCATCTATCTCGGCGGCGTGTCGTGGCTGGCCGTCGGCATCCTGCACTCGTGGCCCGCGGCGCTCGCCGGTGGTCTCGTGCCGTTCGCCGCGCTCGACGTCGCAAAAGCCGTGGTCGCGGCCGCGATGCTTCCCGCCATCTGGCGCGGGCTTGGCACCGCGCGGACGCGTTAGTCGCGCGTTTCGCTTGGTCGCTTTCAGCCGGGCGTCACCGGCTGAAGATCAACAAGTACTGATAGCGCAGGAACGTCTTCAGTCCGCGAAAGGTGAGTCCCGCGCGCTCCGCGTCGCGACGGACCGTCTCCGGATCGAGCCGTTCGTCAATCGGCGGGCCGGGACCGCCGGCGCCGTCCTTCTTGAAATCCACCACGCCCACCACGCCCGTCGGTTCGAGCGCTCGCGCGACGTTCTGCAGCAGCTTCACCGGATTGGCGAACTGCGGGTACGTGTCGACGATCAGCACCGCGTGCAGACCCGACGGGAGATTCGGATCGTCAGCCGTGCCGAGCACGGTGCGCACGTTGTGGAAGCCTTGCTCCTCGACTCGGCGCCGGATCGAATCGATCATCTGCTGCTGAATGTCTTCCGCATAGACGATGCCGTTCGGGCCGACGCGGCGGGCGAGCCGTACGGTGAACCAGCCGCCGCCCGCGCCGAGATCGGCGACGCGCGATCCGTCGGCGATGTTCAGCTCGTCCATGATGCGCTCCGGCTCCTGCCAGACGTCGCGATCGGGACTCTCGAGCACGCCGAGGTTTTCTGGTGGAAACAGCCGCGCGTGCGGCGTGCCTTGCATGGCACGTCCCGGCGCGGCCGCCGTCCAGACGGCCGCGAGCACGATCGCCGCGAGAGTCGTCAGCCGGCGCATGGCTAGTCGAGCGCGGCCGCGATGGTCTCGAGCATCGCCGATCGATCCGCCGCGGCGTCCTCGACGTGCACTTGTACGACGTCGCGGCCTGCGGCCGCGAGCGCTTCGAAATCGCCGAGCGCCTGCGCCTGCTTGAGCATCGAGAACGTGTAGGCCGTGCCAGGGACGGGCGTCGTCGCAGCATCGGTCCCGGTAACGAGCAGGAACGTGCCCGTGTTCGGGCCGCCCTTGTGGTACTGGCCGGTCGAGTGCAGATAGCGCGGGCCACGGCCGTGCGTGGTCGCGAGACCGAAACGGTGCCGGAGATCTGTACGGATCCGTGCGACCGTTTCCGCGCGCGACGCGTCGGGCGACAGGTAGTCGAGGATGGCGATGTAACGGCCCGGATGACCGGCCAGCGTCGTCGTGCGATGCGCGCGTTTCGTGACGGCGCCGTCAGGCACCAGCGGCGGATCGATGTGGAACGCGCCCGTCTTCGCGCGCGTGTCGAGCTGCACCTGCGTCCGCATCTTCGCGTCGCGCACGTTCGGCTCGTCGAACGGGTTGACGTCGAGCGCCGCGCCGGTGACGGCGGTTGCGAACTCCCAGCGGAAGAACTCCGCGCCCAGATCCGCGGCCGTCGTCTCGATCCGCAGCACGGGCTGTCCGGCGGTGGCGAGCAGCTCGGCGGCCGCGCGTACGTCAGTCGCTTCGGGCGGGACCAGCGCGACGAAGAGTCGATCCGCGCCGTACTCGGAAGGCGCGCCGACTGGCTCGTCGACGACCGGTAGGAGACCGTGGCCGTGTTTGCCGGTGCTTTCGGCGATGAGCTGTTCGATCCACGCGCCGAGCGGCGCGAGTGGCGACGGCGCGAGGAGCGTCAGCTTGTCGCGTCCCGCTTTCGCATGGCCGGCGAGGAACGCGCCCAGCGCCAGGCCGGGGTTCGTCGCGTTGTCGTGACGGCAGCGATCGGCCATCTGCCGGGCCGAGGCGAGAAGCGCCGGCACGTTGAGACCGAGGAGCGCGCCAGGTACCAAGCCGAAGAGCGAGAGTGCCGAGTATCGGCCGCCGACGTCGGGTGGATTGATGAACGTCTGCCGGTAGCCGCGGTCGGCGGCGTAGGTGACGAGCGGCGTGCCGGGATCGGTGATGGCGACGAAGTGATTGCCCGGCTTGTCGCGGCCCGCGCGCTCAATGACCGACCAGAAGTGACGCTCGAGCGAGGTGACTTCGATCGTCGTGCCGCTCTTGCTCGAGACGAGGAAGCACGCGCGGTCGGCGGCGAGCTTCCCGGTGACGTCACGGATCGTGGCCTCGTCGGTCGTGTCGAGGACGACGAGCCTGGCGCCGTTGGCGCGGGCGAGCGGCACGTCGCGCAAGACCTCGGCGCAGAGGCTGCTGCCGCCCATCCCCAGCAGGTAGACGTCGGTCAGCCCGTCGCGCTGCACGGATCCGGCAAAGGCGTCGAGCTCCGGCAGGTGCGCGGTCATGGCAGTCGGGGCGTCGAGCCAGCCGAGGCGCGTGCGCACGCTGGTCTGGACCTCGCCAGGGGCGTCCGGGCCGCCGAACGTCGTCAGGTCGCGGCGCCAGATGCGCGAGGCGAGCCGTGCTTCGAGCAGGCCATGAAGCAGGGCATCGATGGGCATGAAGAGCAGCGTCTCCCTGGACAGTGTGGGACGAAACGGGGACGAGTGTCGAGCCCGCCGGTCCCGCGTTCCGGCCGGCCCGGCCTTTCGTATAATTGATTCATGATCAACGTGACCGAAACGGCGGCGGGCAAGATCACGGAACTCCTGGCCGAGGAGAACAAGGTTGGCGCCGGCCTGCGCGTGTTCGTCCAGGGCGGAGGCTGCTCCGGCTTCCAGTACGGCCTCATGATCGACGAGGGCGAGGGCGACGCCGAGTCGGATTCGGTGTTCGAGGTCAACGGCGTGCGGCTGTTCGTCGATCCCATCAGCCTGCGGTATCTCAACGGCGCGGAAGTCGACTTCGTCGACAACCAGATGGGCGGCGGCTTCACGATCAAGAATCCGAACGCCAAGTCCACCTGCGGCTGCGGGTCGTCCTTCTCGGCCTGACGTCCGCGTCGTTTGCCTCCCAAACCCGCGTGCGAGCGGTTCGCCGCCCGCGCGGGTCGTCATGCTGTCCTTATGCAATCGCCCACTGAATTCGTCGAAACGCATCGGCCGGCCGGGGGCCGCCGCTCGGGGAAGCGTGACTTCATCGTCGAGTTCTTCGTGCGGCAGACCTCTGGTCACGTCGCCGCCGACGAGCTCGTCGATCTCATCCGCGGCGTCGATGCGCGAATCAGCCGCGCCACCATCTACCGCACGCTGCAGTGGATGGTCGACGCCGGCATCGCGCGCCGCGTCGACTTCGGCGACGGGCGTGTGCGGTTCGAGCACGGCTACCGCCATCCGCGCCACTTCCATCTCGTCTGCAAGACCTGCCAGCAGTCGTTCGAGTTCCTGAGCTCGGACATCGAGGCACTCGTTGAGGAAGTCACGGCCGCGCGTCATTTCACGCCGGTACAGAGCGTGCTCCAGATCTACGGGACCTGCGAGTCGTGCCAGGCGGGACGGCCGCCCGCGCGATCGACGCTGCCGGTCGACGTCGTCTTCGCGCGTGACGCGCTGCGCGTCGCGATTGCCACCGAGCGCAGCGGTCTGACGTTCTACACGCGCGCCGCGCGTCTGGCGCGCGATGCGCGGGGCCGTGAGGTATTCGAGCGGCTCGCCGGCGAGGAGCGCGAACACCTTGGCAAGCTCGAGGCACGCTACGCCGAGCTCGTCGAACAGCACGCGGACCTCGAGGCGCAGCCGACGTTCCTGTTCTTCAAGGGCGCGGCCAATGGCCTGTTCGCGGCCGGCGCCGAGGAACTGCGCGAAGCGGGCGTCGACGACCGGCAGGCGCTGCTCATCGGCATCCGCTGCGAGCGCGGGTCGCACTTGTTCTTCAAGCGCTACGGCGAACGTTTCGACGAGTCGGAAGGCAAGCGCATCTTCCTCGAGTTCGCGGGTGAAGAGCGCGATCACTTCGACCTGCTCGTCCGTGAGTACCGCGCCCTCATCGCGCGCGAGCGCGCCGCCGCGACTGCCGCGGCCAAGCCGGCCGCGTCCGGCCGCACGACCAAGGGGCGCGCGGCTTCTCGATCGCGTGGCACCGCCGCGCATCGTCGCAAGCCGGCGCGTCGCAAGCGATCGGCGTGATCGATCTCCACCTGCACACGACCGCGTCCGACGGATTGTCCACGCCAGACGCGCTCGTGCGAGAGGCCGCCGCGGCCGGCCTTCGCACCATCGCCGTCACCGACCACGACACAGTGGCCGGTGTCACGGCCGCGGCGGCTGCCGCAATGCGCGCCGGACTGACGTCGGTGCCCGGCATCGAGATGACCGCCAGCGCGGCGGGACGCGATCTGCACATCCTCGGTTACTACCTCGACATCGACGACGTGGGGCTGTTGGCGTTTCTCGCGGCGCGGCGGGACGAGCGTCGCGCACGCGTCGTCGCCATCGGTGAACGGTTGCGTGCGATCGGCGCGCCGGTCGACCTCGCATCCATTCTCGACGTGCCGGCCGCGAGCGGCCGGGCCCTGGGCCGACCCGCGGTCGCGCGCGCGCTCGTCGCCGCCGGGTTCGCCGCCGACATCAGCGACGCGTTCCATCGCTATCTCGCCGAAGGCCGGCCCGCGTTCGTCGTCCGCCCCGGCGTGCCGCCCGCCGACGTCATCACGCGCATCCATGACGCGGGTGGTCTGGCATCGCTCGCGCATCCGGGCAAGATGCATGTCGACACGCTCGTGCCCGCATTCGTCGCGGCGGGTCTGGACGCCATTGAGGTCTATCATCCCGATCACACGCCGGATGACACGGCGCGCTATCTCGCCATGGCGCACGCGCACGGATTGCTCGTCACCGGCGGGTCCGACTACCACGGCCCGGGCAGCGGGCGGACCAGCGGTTTGGGCTCGGTCACGCTGCCAGCCGACGCGTTCGCCGCGCTCGAGACTCGCGCCGGCGCCGTTCGCTCATGACTGCTGCCGCGCCCGTTGTCGAGATGCAGGGCGTCGAGAAGCCGTACGGCGGACTTCGCCCGTTACGCATCCGCGCGTTTCAGTTCCAGGCCGGTGATCGCGTCTGGCTCACCGGTCTCGACGCGGCCGCGGCCGAGACGTTCGTGAATCTCACGACCGGCGCATCCGTGCCCGAGGCGGGCGCGGTCCGCGTCGACGGCCAGGACACGCGCGAGATTGCCACCGATACCGAGTGGCTCGCCTCGCTCGATCGCTTCGGCATCGTCACGCACCGCGCCGTGCTCGTCGACGGCTTGTCGATTGCCGCCAATCTCGCCTTGCCGCTGACGCTGTCGGTGGATCCGATGTCGGACGTCACGCGCGCGGCCGTCCTCGCGCTCGCGCGTGAGGTGGCGCTGCCCGAGACGCGACTGACGGCCGCGGCGGCCACGCTGACACCGGTCGAGCGCGTCCGCGTCGATCTCGCGCGCGGCCTTGCGCACGGTCCGCGCGTGCTGCTCCTCGAACATCCGACGGCCCGTCTCGCCGGTGATGCGGATGCGAGCCGCCAGGCAGGCGAATGTCTGCGCGAGGTCGCGCGCCGCCGCAATCTCGGCTGGCTCGCGCTCAGCGAAGACGTCGCGTTCATGGAAGCGGCCGGCGGCACGCGCCTGGAACTGCGCCCGGCGACCGGAGAGCTCGTCGAACCCAATCGCCGCAGAACATGGTGGCGACGGAGCTGAGCGCGCGCCCACCGGCGCCTCCCTCCACTTCTGGCCTCTGGCTTCAAACTTCTAACTTGACGTCATGACTTCTCGTCCAACAGTCGTGCTGTTCGACATCGACGGAACTCTCGTCCACACGCTCGGTGCCGGCGTGCGCGGCATGAACGCCGCGTTTGCCGATCTCTACGGTCGCACCGACGTCCTCGAGGGCTTGCGCATCGCGGGCCGCACGGACCGCGCAATCGTGAGCGACGCGTTTCGCCGGCTCGATCTCGATCCGACGACTGAACGTGTGACGACGCTGCGCGACGCGTATCTGCCGCGTCTCGCGCGCGAGCTGGCCGAAGCGCCGGCGGGGAACGGCTGCCGCGTCCTGCCCGGTGTCGTCGAGGCGATCGACGCGCTCGATCGGCGCGGCGATGTCGTCGTCGGTCTGCTCACGGGCAACTTCCACGGCGGCGCGAGCGTCAAGCTGCGTCACTTCGGATTGTGGGATCGATTCGCGTTTGGCGCGTTCGGCGACGAGCATCTCGATCGGCGCGACCTCGTGCCCGTGGCCGTGGCCGCGGCGCGCGCGGCCGGCCATGACGTCTCGGCCGCGGATCTCGTCGTCATCGGCGACACGCCACTCGACGTCGACTGCGCGCACGCGCACGGCGCAAAGGCGATTGCCGTTGCCACAGGTCCGTACACGCGGGAAGCCCTCGCCGAGGAAGGCGCGGAGCTCACGGTCGGGACGCTCGCGGAGCTGGATGCGGACGCGGCGTGGCTGGAGGCGCTCGGCGGGCGCTAGGGGAGCGCACGGCGCCTAGCGCGCCTTCGTGCGTGTCCGCCGGTGCGTGGCCGTGGTTGTCGTCCGGCGGCGCGTGTTCGTCGGGCGGGCGCGCGACGTCTTGCGGGGCGCGTCAACGGCTCGATCGCGTTGCGATTCGGGCAGGTTGGCCTTCCGGTACGGCGCGTCCGGCTTGAGACCGATCTCCAACTTGTCCTTGATCGACATGCGTCCCCCCTTGCCGGTGGCCAGGGGAGCGGCGCCCGCCGTCGTCTTCAGTCTACACAGCCGCGCACACGTCGCCCGTCACCGACACGCCGGTCGCCGAATGGACGCCAAGGTGTGGATTGTCGAACGGGGAGATCCCCCGACCTGCCGGGCACGCCGGGGAACGTGGTCGCTGGCTAGCTGTCGAGCAGTCGAACGTCGGCTGCCCGCGGACCCTTGGGAGAGTCTTCCACGGCGAATTCGACGCGCTGGCCTTCCCGAAGCAGCTCGAACACCGCGCCGCGAACGGCGGACCGGTGGAAGAAATGCTCCACACCGCTCTCGTCGCGGATGAAGCCGAATCCCTTGTCGATCAACAAACGTGCAATCGTGCCGCTGGGCATGATTGTTCCTCGAATCGGAGGCCTAGCCTCCATAGTGTTGCGGTTGATTCCGGCCGTCAGTCTAGGGTGGAGTTTCGGCCAAGTCAAGCACGACCGCCTCGTCGGCGGTTGCGCCTTTGACCGAATTCACCCGTGCTGACTATAATCGGTGATTCGAGCCTCCCGCACGTGGGCCAGTAGCGCAGTTGGGAGCGCGCATGAATGGCATTCATGAGGTCACGGGTTCGACTCCCGTCTGGTCCACCACCTTTCGCTCATCTGCGGCACGCTTCGGCCGGCACGCCACACGACGTCCCCCACTCCTGAGCGAGCAGCGCGCGGGCGCGTCTCGCACGAGTGTGCCCGCATGACTGATGATTCCTCCCGCACGACCCTGACGGCGACCGACCCGGACGCCGCCGCTCTGCTCGATCTCGAATCGCGCTGGGGCGCCCACAACTATCTGCCGCTGCCCGTCGTCATCGCCCGGGCGCGCGGCGTCTGGGTGTACGACGTCGACGGCCGCCGTTATCTCGACTGTCTGAGCGCGTACTCGGCCCTCAATCAGGGCCACGCGCACCCGCGCATTCTCGCCGCGCTCTGGGAACAGGCGCAGCGCGTCACGCTCACCTCGCGCGCGTTCCACAACGATCGGCTGCCGCTTTTCTGCCGTGCGCTGGCCGAACGCACCGGTCTCGACGCCGTGCTGCCGATGAACAGCGGCGCCGAAGCGGTCGAAACCGCCATCAAGGCCGCGCGGCGCTGGGGATATGACGTCAAGGGCATCACGCCCGATCGTGCGGAGATCATCGTCTGCGCCGGCAACTTCCACGGGCGCACGACGACGATCATCAGCGCGTCGACCGAGGAGGAATACCGACGTGGCTTCGGTCCGTTCACGCCCGGCTTCGTCGTCGTGCCGTACGGCGATTTGGGCGCGCTCGCCGCCGCCATCCGTCCCGAGACCTGCGCGTTTCTCGTCGAGCCCATCCAGTGCGAAGCGGGCATCGTCATGCCGCCCGACGGATACCTGGCGGCCGCGGCGTCGCTCTGTCGTGCGAACCGCGTGCTCCTGATCGCGGATGAGATTCAGACCGGCCTCGGCCGCACCGGGCAGTGGTTCGCGTGCGAGCACGAAGGGGTGCAGCCTGACGTGTACGTGCTCGGCAAGGCGCTGTCCGGCGGCTGCTATCCGGTATCCGCCGTCGTCGGTCGCGCCGAGGTGATGGACGTCTTCACGCCCGGCAGCCACGGCAGCACGTTCGGTGGCAGCCCGCTCGCGTGCGCCATTGCGCTCGCGGCGCTCGACGTGATCGAGGACGAAGGGCTCGTCGCGCGATCGGCCGAATTCGGACGCGTGCTCCTGGACGCGCTGGCCGGCGCACCGCGACCGCCCGTGCGCGACATCCGCGGACGCGGACTGCTCGTCGGCATCGAGCTCGACCGGCCCGCGCGTCCGTACTGCGAACGCCTGATGCAACGCGGGCTCCTCTGCAAGGAGACGCACGAGCGCGTCATCCGCCTGGCGCCGCCGCTCGTCATCGAGCGGGCCGAGGTGGAGTGGCTCGCGCGTGAAGTCGTCGAGACGCTCGGCGAGGCGCTCTAGTGCTCGACGCAGGACGGATCCTCGTCACCGGCGGCGCGGGGTTCATCGGCAGTGCCGTTGTCTGGGCCCTCAACGGACGCGGCTACGACCGCATCCTCGTCGTCGACGCGCTCGATCGATCGGAAAAGTGGCGCAACCTGGCGCCGCTGCGCTTCGACGATTATCTCGACCGTGACGCGCTCTTCGACGCCATCGCTCGTGGTGCGCTCGACGACGTGCGGACCGTGTTCCATCTGGGCGCGTGCTCGTCGACGACCGAGACTGACGCCGGCTGGTTGATGCGCAACAACACGGCGTACACGCGCGCGCTCGCCGATTGGGCCGTCGAACGTCGCGTCCGTTTCGTCTACGCGTCGTCGGCGGCCACCTACGGCGCGCTCGAAGGCACGCTGTCGGATACCGAGGATCTGTCGCACCTGCGGCCGCTCAACATGTACGCGTACTCGAAGCACCTCTTCGATCAGTACGCCGAGCGTCGCGGCTACTTCCGCAGCATCCTCGGATTGAAGTACTTCAACGTCTTCGGGCCGAACGAGAATCACAAGGCCGACATGCGGAGCGTCGTCAACAAGGCGTTCCATCAGATTTCGACCGAGGGCCGCGTGCGGCTCTTCCGGAGTCATCGGCCGGACTTCGAGGACGGCGCGCAGCGCCGCGATTTCATCTACGTGAAGGACGCCGTGCGCATGACGCTGCACCTGGCCGAGCGGCCCGATGCGTGCGGGCTCGTCAACGTCGGATCCGGCCGCGCGCACACCTGGCTCGAGTTGACGCAGGCTGTCTTCGACGCGCTCGATCGGCCGCCGGCCGTCGAGTTCATCGACATGCCCGTCGAGCTGCGCGCGAAGTATCAGTACGACACGTGCGCGTCGCTCGATCGGCTGCGGCGTTTCGGTTATCTGGAGCCCGCTACGCCGCTGGCCGACGCGGTGGCGGAGTACGTCCAGGATTACCTCGTCCCCGACCGGCGTCTGGGTGACGAGCGCGCGCCGGCTGCGGCGCAG
This sequence comes from uncultured Acidobacteriota bacterium, assembly GCA_937880585.1. Classification (GTDB taxonomy): domain Bacteria; phylum Acidobacteriota; class Vicinamibacteria; order Vicinamibacterales; family SCN-69-37; genus CALFMR01. Next base: position 4,914 of record CALFMR010000441.1, on the reverse strand, counting down.
GGAGCGACACGATGACCGCCGCCGAAACCGGAATGTCCACCCGTCCGCCGCTGCTCGATCCGCGCCGCACGTTCGGGATCATCGGTGCCGGCGTGATGGGGCAGACGATCCTCAAGGGGCTGCTCGATGCGGGTGCGCTCAGTGCCGATCAGGCCTGGGCCGCCGCGCGTTCGGTGCGCACGTGTGAAGCGGCGGCCGCGCGGCTTGGCGTGCCCGTCGAGCGTGACGTGAGCGCCCGTGTGCCGGGCGCCGGCGTCATCGTGCTCTGCGTCAAGCCCGCGCACGCGGCTGCGGCGCTCGCCAGTCTGCGTGAGGCCGGGCTGCGGCCGGACACGCTGCTCGTGTCGATCCTCGCGGGCACGACGCTCGCGCAGCTCGAGTCATTGACGGGGACGGACAACCCCTGGGTGCGCGCCATGCCCAACACGCCATGTATCGTCGGCGAAGGCATGACGGTCGTCTGTGCGGGCCGGCACGCCACGGCCGATCACCTCGCGCGCGCGAAGCAGATCTTCGAGTGCGTGGGCCGATGCCTCGCGACCGAGGAGTCGTACTTCAACGCGATCACCGCGCTCAGCGGCAGCGGGCCCGCCTATCAGTACTTGATCATGGAAGCGTTCGCCGACGCCGGCGTCCGCGTCGGCCTGCCGCGCGACCTTGCGCTCGGCCTCGTCGCGCAGACCGCCCTTGGCGCCGCGCGCATGGTACAGACCTCCGGCCGCCATCCCGCCGCGCTCCGCGATGACGTGACGACCCCCGCCGGGTGCACGATCGGCGGCCTGCTCATGCTCGAAGACGGCAAGATCCGCTCGGTCCTCGCCCGCGCGATCGAAGAAGCCACCCGCATCGCGTCGAAGCTCGGGCCGCCGCAGTAAGAGCGAGTTGGATTCCTGATGCGGGATGACCGGCCCCTCGTGCGTCTCAGAACAGCCGATGAAGCTGAGTCGGGCCGAATGTGAGTGGGATCTCTACGGTTGACGTGCACCCCCGTCTCGCGCGGAAGCGAGCGACGACGGGCCGAATGCCGGCGGCGTGCGCCACGAACAGCACGTCGGTCGACTCCGGTACGTCGATGCGTGCGTTGCCGTCGGTTCCTGTCTCGATGGCCGTCGTGATGGTGTGATCGCGCAGGACATCCACTTCCATACCGGGAAAAGGGCCGCCGTCATTGTCCGCCACGTGGACCACGAACGTGCCGGCGCGGTTTTCCGGCCCGCACTGCACGTCATCTGGTTCGTCGACCACGGCAACGCCGTCGAGCGCGCCTTGCTCTTTCGCTCCTCCGACTCGCGCGATCGTCGTCAGCTTTCCGGTTTCAGGGTCGACGCGCACGACACGATGACCTCCGTAGTCCGCGGCATAAACGGATCCCGCCTCATCCGCCGCGAGCCCGACGAATTCGCCAGGTCCCCCGGATCCAGTGACATCGAAAGCTCTGGTCTCGGTCCCGCCTGCGATGTACGTCGTCATGCCAGTCACGAGATCGTCTCGGAAGATCATGCTGCGACCGCGGTCGAGGAACCACAACCCGCCGTGTCCATCCAGCACGGGTGAGCCGAGGGACTTGGGATACCACGGGTGGCCGTGAATGTCCGGATCGTGAAGGATGTGTGTCCATGGACCGACGATCGTGTCCAAGGCTCCCGAAAGGGAGGCGTGCCAGAGGCGCCGGCCAAACGCGTAGTTGCTCTGACTCGTGAAATATGCGTCGCCGTCCGGGCTCTCGGACACGTCGCCGAACCACGCCTGGAGAGGGGCGAGTCGCGCGACGAATGATCGCGCCGGACGTGTCGAGGCGGGCACGGCCGCGTCGACCAGTCGATTTGTCCGCAGATCGAAACGCCATGCCTGATTGATGCCCCGGACGATCATCTGGCCGCTGGTGGACTGCAGCGCGAGGACGGCCTGGTGTGGCGGCAGGGCGACGCCGACGCTGTCGCCGGTCCTCGCATCGATCCGTCGTACGGCGCGTCCGAAGTTCTCGTCGACGAACAGCGACCGGCCGACGGCCGCGATCATCGTCGGTCCATCAATGAACACGACGCCCGTCGCTGCTGGCGCGTGCGAGAGCGACGCGCAGCCACCGGCCAGGAGGCCGGTCAACAGTCCGACGCGGACGTAGCGCCGCGCATTCCAACCGTGCGTGGCCTCGACATGTAGAGGATCGACTATCACGGCGGCGTCAGCATACCTCCGTCGCCCCCTAATCCCTGCCCCCTTGCCTTCATAGGGGAGCGCCTGCTACTGTCCCCCTGTGAACACAAGGGGAACGATGGATCGCGCGAGGCTCGACCTGGTCCGCGGCACGCTCGACGTGCTCATTCTGAAGGCGTTGGTCTGGGGCCCGCTCCACGGCTACGCGATCACCGGCTTCATCCGCGCCGAGAGCGACGAGGCGCTGCTCGTCGAGGAAGGGACGCTCTATCCGGCGCTCTGGCGGCTCGAGAGCAAGAAGCTCGTCGACGCGGAGTGGGGCCTGTCGGAGAACAACCGCAAGGCCAAGTTCTACAGGCTGACACCGGCCGGCCGGCGGCACCTGCAGCGCGAGACCGCGACGTGGGAAGCCTACGCCGCGGCCGTGGCCAAGGTCCTCGGTGCGACGCAGCCGTCGCGCCGGAAACCCGCATGAGCGGCGCGCCGCGGAGACCTCGTTCCGTTCGTCGTCTCTTCGGCCCGGACCATGCGGCCGACGTGCGCGACGAGTTGGAGTTCCATCGCGCCGCCAAGGTCGACGACCTGGTTGCGCGCGGCTGGACGCCGGACGACGCGCGGCGCGAGGCCGAGCGGCAGCTCGGGGATCGGCGCTCGCTGCAGCGGATCGGTGAGCACATCGGAGGCACCATGAATCGACGTCAGCGGCTCGGAGACTACTGGCGTGAGTGCCTGCAGGACCTACATTTTGCCGGCCGCGCGTTCGCGCGCGAGCGGGGGTTCGCGCTGGTGGCGGTCCTCGTTCTCGCGCTCGCGATTGGCGCGAACGTCGCCACGTTCAGCGTCATCAACACCCTGATCCTTCGTCCGCTGCCGTTCCCAGACGCGAGTCAGCTCGTCTGGATTGCGCCGCCGCCGTCGGCCTGCGGCCTGTCGTGCGCGACCTACTCGTCGGACGCCTACGAGGAGTTCCGCGACCAGAGCCGCGTCTATCAAGGCGTGACGGGTTACTTCGCCTTCAGCGGGTCCGACAACGTGCGTCTCGATCGCGGTGGCGACGTCGTGCCCGCGACGGGGCTCGACGTCATCTCGAACTTCTTCCAGGTGCTCGGTGTGACCCCGGCCATCGGACGCGCGTTCACCGCCGCCGACGCGCGCACGGGCGCGCGCCCGGTGGCGCTGTTGTCGCATGCGTACTGGGCACGGCAATTCGCGGCCGACCGATCGCTCGTCGGGACGAACATCATGCTCAACGGCCAGCCGACGACGGTCATTGGCGTGCTGCCGGCGTCGTTCGACTTCGGGTCGGTCTTTCTGCCTGGTGCGCGTGTCGATCTCTTCACGCCGCTCGACCTCGACCATGCGCGCGACTGGGGGAATATCGTGACGCTCGTCGGCCGGCTGCGCTCGGGCGCGACGCTCGACCAGGCCCGTGACGATGCGTCGCGCGTCGCGCCCGACTTGTACTTCAACGTGAAGTACCCGCAGTCGCGGGGCCAATATCGGAACGGCCTCGTGCCCGTGCCGCTCGAGACGCACGTGAGCGGCGAGTGGCATCGGCCGCTCATCGTGCTGTGGTCGGCGGTCGGTCTCATCCTGCTGATCGCGTGCGTCAACCTCTCGAATCTGCTGCTCGTGCGCGGCGCGGCCCGCAGCAAGGAGGTGGCGATGCGCCAGGCGCTCGGTGCCACGCGCGCGCGGCTCGTCCGACAGGCGCTCACCGAAAGTCTCGCCCTGTCGCTGACCGGCGCGGTGTTGGGGCTCGCCGCCGCGTTCGGCCTCGTACGCTGGCTCGCGCACCGCGGCGATCTCGATCTGCCGCTCTTGAACGGCGTGACGATCGACACGGCAGCCGTGCTGTGGACGGTCCTGGTCGCCGTTGTGGCCGCTGCCCTCTTCGGCCTCGTGCCTGCGCTCAAGATGACGAGCGACAACGTGCAGGAGGCACTGAAGGATTCGGGACCGGCGGCTGGACGCGGCCAGCGACACGAACGGCTGCGCCTCGGGCTCGTGATCGCGGAGATCGCGCTCGCGTCCGTCCTGCTCGTCGGCGCCGGCCTGCTCCTGCGCAGCTTCATCAACGTGCTCGACGTCCATCTCGGCTTCACACCGGAACAGGCCGCGGCGATTGCCGTCGACTACGACGATAGCGCCGCGTCCGCCGAAGCTGGCGCCAGTAAGCGCGTCGCCGCGTTCCAGCGCATCCTTGACCGCGTCGACGCCATCCCGGGGATCGAAGCCGCGGGCATCAGCGACTATCTGCCCTTCGGCGCAAATCGTTCCTGGGGCACGCTCGTGCCGAAGGGCAAGGTCTATCGTCCCGGCGAAGTGTCGCCGCCGCTCGTGTACGTCGTGACTCCGGGATTCTTCCGCGCGATGGGCATCGGACTCAAAGGCCGTGATTTCACGTGGGACGATCGCTTCGGCGGCCAGCCGGTGATCGTCATCAACGCGTCAGCCGCGCGCTTCTACTGGCCGGGCGAGAACGCGGTGGGGAAGTTCCTGTCGAACGGCCGTGTCGACCTGCAGGTCATCGGCGTCGCCGACGACGTCCGCGAGGAGCGAGTCGAGGACGCGAGTGGCTGGCAGGTCTACTACCCCGCGACGCAGGAATCGCCGAGTGACGCGCGGCTCGTGATCCGCTCGCGGCTGCCCGTCGATACGCTCGGATCGACGATGCTGCACGCCCTGCGCGAGCTCAATCCCGCACAGCCGGCCGTGGCACTCACGCTCGTTGAGCTGGGCATGACCTTGCCAGGCGTC
>CALFMR010000440.1 GCA_937880585.1 uncultured Acidobacteriota bacterium | reverse complement strand
TATTGCCGCCGCAAAGGTCTTTATCCCGAACAAATCGCGGCGTGGCGAGCCGCCCTCTCCACGGAGCCCTGGCCCTTCAGGGCCAGGGGGAACCCGGAACCCGCGCTCCGCCGCGCCCAGCGGGCATCGTCGGAGCCGTGTCAGATGGTGGCGCGGCCGGCAGCTCAAGATTCTGCTGAATCACCGTGAAGAACGCGTTCGCCAGCGCCTGATAGCCGGCCACGGTCAGGTGCAAGCCGTCCGCGCCGACGAGCGTCGCTACGTCGACGTCGATCGCCGCGTATCCGTCGACGACGATGGCGCCCTCGCGCGCGGCCATATCGCGGATCTCGTCGTTCGCATCGCGAATCAACTGGTCGTCGACCGGCTGCCGGATCGACGCCCCGGGCGTCGGCTCGCGTTGCGGCGTGAGCGTGCTCACGAACACGGTCTCGACGCCGTGCGCGATCGCCTCGCGGATGTCGTCGCGGAGGGTATCGACGATCTGCGGGATCTCGTCGTGGTCGCGAGTGTCGTTGAGGTCGTTGATGCCCTCGAAGAGCAGCAACACCTGCGGGGTGTTCGCGTCGAGGACACCCTGCAGCCGAATATAGCCGTCGGCGACGTGCTCGCCGCCGCGGCCTTCGTTCGCGAGCGAGATCGTCTGCGCCTTGTAGCGCTGCTGCAAGAGTTGGAGCAGCACGGCCGGATACCCGTGCTCGGGATCGGTGACGAACGGCCGCCAACCGTGCTGCTGTGGCTCGACTTCGCCCTCGGTCAAGCTGTCGCCGAAGGCCATGAACGAGGTCAGGCTCAACATGGGCACGGGCGCGACGGTCACGGCAAACCCGCACGACGCCACGGTGCCGGCCGCGTCGGTTGCCGTACATGAGACTGGCGTCTGGCCGAGCGTGAAGCTCGTTCCCGACGCGGGATTGCACACGACCGTGACCGGTGCCTGCCCTCCAGTCGTCGCCGGCGCCTGAAAGTTGACCGGCATGGTCGGTGCGTTCGTCAGGTCATCCACGGCCTGGCCGACCGGACAGAGAATCACCAGCGGATCATGATCCGGAGATGTCGGGCCGTGGTGACTGCCGCAGCTCGCCACGAGGGCCGCCGCCGCTGTCGCGACCAGGCCGCGCCAGCCGACGAAGCGTGCGCGAGACGACTTGCCGTACGTCATGGCCGAGATGTCAGGGGCGCCTCGCCGAAGACGCAGCCGGCGGAGAGGGCACGGGCGGCGGCAGCTCCATGTGCTGTTCGATGGCGACGAGAAACGCATTGGCCAGCGCCTGATAGCCGGCCACGGTCAGATGCAGGCCGTCGGCGCCAACGAGCGTCGCCGGGTCGACGGCAATCGCCGAGTAGCCGTCGACGAGAATCGCCCCTTCCTGCGCCGCCATGTCGCGGATCTCGTCATTCGTATCCTGAATCAACTGCGGATCCTGGACGAAATTGCGGCGATCGGGGCTGCCCGGCGTGGGCTCGCGCTGGGGCGTCAGCGTGCTCACGAGGACGAACTGCACGCCGCGCGCCTTCGACTCGCGGACGTCGGCGCGCAGGCCGTCGATGATGTGCGGGATCTCGTCATAGTCCGCGTTGCCGTCGAGGTCGTTGATCCCCTCGAGCAGCAGCAGCGCCTGCGGATGCTCGGCATCGAGCGCCGCGAGCAGCCGGTCGTAGTCGCCCCACGTGTCCTGCCCGCCGAGCCCCTCGTTGCTGAGGGTGACGGTTTGCGCCTTGTAGCGCGCCTGGAGCATCCCCAGCAATTGCGCCGGATAGCCGTCGGCCGGATCGTAGGCCATGACGCGATGCGCATGCTGCTGCGGCTGCACCTCGCCCTCGGTCAGGCTGTCGCCGAAGGCCATGAACGACGTCACGCTCAGCATGGGCACGGGCGCGACGGTGACGTTGAAGGCGCAGGTGGCGAAGTGGCTGCCCGTGTCGGTCGCGCCGCACGACACCGGTGTCTGACCCAGCGCGAAATTCGTCCCCGACGCCGGGTTGCACTGGATCGTCACCGGCGTCTGGCCACCGGTCGTCGTCGGTGTGGGGAAGTTCACCGGCATGGCCGGCGCGTTCGTCAGATCGTCCACCGTCTGGTCGACGGGACATGCGATCGCCAGCGGCCCGCCGGGATCGGGCGAGGTCGGTCCGTGATGGCTGCTGCAGCGCGCGAGCAGCGCCGCCGCGGCCAATACGAGGCAGCGGCCGCCGACGGACGGGAAACGGACACGCGGACCGATCATCGACGCGTTCACCTCTCAGGACTGCGGCGCCGCGCCCGGACGCGGCCCGATCCGGCGAAAGATCAGGATCTCGGGATGGTCGAACAGCCGGAACGTCAGCTCCGATCGATCATCATCGATCGTCCAGCCGAAGAGCGACGGATACACCTTGAAGCGCTTGACGAGCGCGAAGCCCAACCGGCCGGCGACGAGGTTCGTATAGAAGTCCTGCACGACGTGGTTCTCGGCGCGCGGCAGATCGCGATAGAACTCGCGGAAGCTGTCGTCGAGGATCACCCAGTCGACGAGCGCCAGGCGCCGGTCGATGTACGCCTGCTTGTCGGCGTCGCTCAACCGGTCGTTGTAGAGATAGACGTAGGTGTCGAGCGTGTAGAGATGGAAGTCCTCGATACGCTCGCTCTCCGCACCGCGCGGCTGGTAGTCGCCATAGAAATTCGTATGGGCGTAGTACTCACCCATCGGCGGCAGCACCTGCGACGGCTCGACGAGGATCGGCGCGCCGCGCGGGACCACGCGCTGCAGATAGCGCGCCGCCGCGACGCGGCTGTCCGGCTGCCGGAAGATGTTCATGTACGCCGCGGCATACGCCGTCGTCACGGCGAGGACGAGGCCCACGGCGACGAACCCCACACGCCGCCAGCGCGCGCGGCGGAGGAGATCCGCGCCAAAGACGCCGCCGGCCACGGCGAGCATCGGCGTGAGCGGAATGGCGTAGCGGACGAAGGGCGCGATCGTGTTGCCGGCGGTGAGAAAGTACACGGCCGGCACGATGATCGCCAGCCACATGAGCGCACGCCGGCGCGTCGCCATCCAGACCAGGCCGGCGATCGACCAGATTTCGAGCGCCGGACCGATCCCCCACCACAGCAGGTTCGTGAACCAGTACAGACGCAGATGGCTGACGCCGGCGAACTGTCCAATCCACAGCGGCCGCGTCACGCCCGTGAGCGGGTCGGTCACGAGCGTGCGGATGTCGTCGCGAAACTTGCCGTAGTACTGCCACGCCATCGGATCCAGGACGACGAACGTCAGCGCGGCGACGGCCAGCGGCACGATGCCGCGGACGATCCACGGCCACCACGCGCCGAGCGGACGCAGCGTGCGCGGACGCCGCGGTGACAGAAGGTAGGCGAAGCCCATGGGCAGCCCCATGAACGCCGCCGAGTACTTGCACAGGATCGCCGCGCCGAAGGCGAGCCCCGTCAGCACGCCCGCCCACACATCGCCGCGCTCGGCCAGGCGGAAGAGACTGAGCCAGGTCAGGACGACGAAGAACACCATGCTGACGTCGACCGCGAAGAAGTGCGAATCGCGCACGTGCAATACCGACACGGCGAGAAACGCCGCGGCCAGCAGCCCGGCCTTCCGGTTCAGCAGCCGCGCCGCGATGGCGTAGACGAGCGGAATCGTGGCCGTCCCGAATGCCGCTGAAATCCCGCGGCCGAGCACCATGTAGGTGACTTCGTCGTGCGGCACGGTCAGGTTCAACGGATGGGCGAGGGTTTCGTAGATCGCGCGGACGATGTTCAGGAGATACATCGGCAGCGGCGAGTACATGAAGAACTTGGGCGAGAGCGCCGCGTCGCGCATGCTCTTGCGCAGCAGGTCGGCGCCCATGAAGACGAAGTGCTCGTCGATGTGGAAGTGGAAGTACGGCGCGCCCCACGCCAGGTTGTAGAACCGCAGCGCGCCGCCGACGATCGTGATGACGGCAAGGATCGCGAGCGCACGCGCCCGGCCGATCGAAGAAGGGACTCCCGTCATTGCACGATCAGAAGATGTTGCGCAGGAACGACCAGCCGTAGGCGAACCACAGCTTCCAGACGACGACCTTCGAGGCGCCCCAGCGGCGCTCGTACTCGTGGCTGGCGATCTCGGTGACCCGGAAGCCACGTTTGAGCGCCCTCATCGTCATTTCCTGCTCGATCGTGGTGAGATTCGACGTCCAGCCGAGCTGGGCCGCGACATCGCGCCGGATGGCGCGGAACCCGTTCTGGCTGTCGGTCAGCCGTACGTGCCAGCGGTAGTTGATGGCCAGCATGATGAGCTGCGACCCGACGTACCGGATGAACTGATCGATCGTCCCGTGCAGTTCGTCGCTGCCGCCGCGGCCCCGCGACCCGACGACCATGTCGGCCTGGTCGGCCTTGATGGGCGCGACGAGCGCCGGGATGTCGTGCGGATCGTGCGATCCGTCGGCGTCGATGAAGACCAGGATATCGCCCGTGGCTTCGGCGATCGAGAGCCGCAGCGCGTTGCCCTTCCCCTTGCCCTGATCGAGGATGACCCGCGCCTCGTGCGCGGTCGCGATCTCGCGCGTCCGGTCGCGCGAATGGCCGTCGACGACGAGCACCTCGTCGGCATAGGGCCGCGCGGTGTCGATGATCTCGCCAATCAGGCCTTCTTCGTCGCGCGTGGGGATGACGACGGTGACGCGGGTGCTCAGCATCGAGATGGTGGCTCACGCCCGCACGCCGCGGTCGGCCGCGGGCGTAGCGGGGCGCGCCGCAGGGGCCGCAAGTCTCCGCACTATAGGCGATTGGATAGACGCAAGCAACCGACGGCCGCATCGATCGGATCTCGTGGCCGACCTCGTGCGACGGCTCCTCGGCCGTGACGTGGCGAGCCGCGGGGCTCGGGCCGCGGTCGCGCGAGACCTGACGCGCTCACTCCTGCCGGAGCGCGCGCATCGGATCGGTGTGCGACGCCCGGAGCGCCGGCACCCATGCCGCCAGGAGGGCGACGGCGACGACGAGCACGAGCGCGCCGGCCGTGACCGTCGCGTCGCGCCCCTCCATGTGGAACAGCAGCGATCCGACGGAGCGGCCGGCGAGGAGTGCCGCGGCCGTGCCGGCGACGGCCCCGATGACGGTCATGCGCGCGACCTGACCGAGGACGAGCCGCGCAATCGACGGCGGCGTGGCGCCGAGCGCCATCCGCAGGCCGAACTCACGCGTCCGCTGCGACACCGTGTAGGCGAGCACACCGTACAGGCCGATGCCGGCGAGGATCGTCGCGAGCGCGGCGAACACCGCGGCGAGCGTCGTCAGCATCCGATCGGTCGCGATGTCGTCGCTGACCTGCTGCGGCATGGTGCGCAGGGCTTCGACCGGTAGATTGGGATCGATTCGATGAACGACCTCGGGAATCGCGTGCACGAGCGTGTCGGGAGCGTTCGACGTCCGCACGTAGAACGTGCCAGCGGCACCGGCACGCGCGTCCTGCCGGTACGGCGTATACAGCACGGGCGGCACGACGTCCTTGACGGCGCTGTACGCCGCGTCGCGAACGACGCCAACGATCTCCATGTCGAACGGATCGTGGCTCTCCGGCGTGCCCTGCCGTAGACGCGCGCCGACGGCGGCCTGCCCCAGCTTGAATTTTCTGACGAACGCTTCATTGACGATCGCCACCTTCGGCGTGCCGACGACATCCGCGCGCGTGAAGTCACGGCCGGCCATCATCGGCATGCCGGCCGTACGGAAGAAGTCCGTGTCGACCAGGTTGTATTCCGAACCGATGTCCGTGTCCGGCCCCGTATCGAATCCCCGCACGACGACGCTCGTGCCCCAGTCGTTGCCCGCGACGAGCGGCACGGCGACCGCGCTCGCGCTCGTCACGCCCGGCAGCGCGCGAATCCCTTCTTCCACCCGATCGAAGAGCACGAGCGATCGCGACGCCGTATAGCCGCTCATGCTCGGCGCGATCCCGAACGTGACGAGGTGCTCGACGTCGATCCCGAGATCCACTCGGCTGACCTTCACGAGGCTCTTCGTGAAGAGACCGGCGCCGACGAGCAACAGCATCGACAGCGTGATTTGTGCCGTCACGAGGCCGGCGCGGAAACGGCCAGCGGTGCGGCCACCCGACGGCTGGCCCGCCTGGTTCTTGAGGGCGGGGACGAGATCGGGCCGCGTGCTGTGGATGGCCGGAAACAGCCCGAAGAGCAAGCCGGTGCCGACGGCGAGCACGGCCGCAACGCCGAGCATCGTCGGATCGATCTGGACGTCGACGGGCGCCGCGAGCGCCATGGGCAAGAGCGATCGCATCGCGGCCAGTGTGCCGTACGCCACACCGAGGCCGAGCGCCGCGCCGAACGCGCCGAGCAGACAGGACTCGGCCAACAACTGTGCGATCAGGTGACCTCGACTCGCGCCGATCGACAACCGAATCGCCATCTCGCCGCGGCGCGCCACCGATCGCGCAAGCAGCAGGTTCGCGATGTTCGCGCACGCGATGAGCAGCACCATCGCCGTGAGTGCGAGAAGGAACGTCAACGGTGCACGCGCCTGGGTCTCCATGCGGCTCTGGCCGCGCGCGCCCGGCGTCACGACGATGCGCTTGGCCTTGAAGCGCGCCAACGTCTCGTCGCTCATGCCCGTCTGAAGTGGCGCGTCGATGCTGGTGATGATCTCGTGATACGGCTGATTGATCGCCGTACGGGCCTGATCGATCGACACGCCGGGACGTACGCGCGCGAAGAGAAACAACCAGTACCATCGCCGATCGTTGAGCACGTCTTGGCCGCTGAACGGCTGCAGAAGGCCCCTCAGCGTGACCGGCGCGAACACCAGCGGCGTCGCCCCCTTCGTCGTGCCGTGGAATCCCATCGGAGCCACGCCGACAATCGTCAGGGGAACGCCGTTCACCAGCATCGTCCGGCCGACCACGTCCGGATTGCTCGCGAAGCGCGCCTGCCAGAAGTCGTGCGAGAGCACGACGGCGTGCGGCTCGCCGTCGACGGCGTCGTCGGCGGGCGCCAGCAAGCGGCCGAGGGCCGGCTGGAGGCCGAGCACCGGGAAGTAGCTGCCCGACACCATGAGCCCTTGTCCGGTCGTGGCGTCGCCGTCGTAGGCGAAGGTCGCGTCGAACGCGGCGTGGGCGGCCATGCCAGTGAACACCGTCTGCCGCCGCTCGAGGTCGTGGAACATCGGATAGCTGAAGACGATGTCGCAGGTCCCGGCGGGGCCGCAGCTCGTTGAGCCCGGTTTCGGTCCGGGCGCGGCGAGGTTCACGAGATCCTCGGGCGCCGACACCGGCAGCGGCCGCAGCAGGATCTTGTCGAAGAGCGAGAAGATCGCCGTGTTGGCGCCAATGCCGAGGGCGAGCGAGCACGCGGCCACCGTCGTGACGAGCGGGGTCTTCACGAGCGAACGGAACGCCAGACGGAAGTTGGGCATCATCCAGGTTCTCGATGGTGGAGAGATCGAACTTCGATGGATGGACCACGGTTCAGGCGCGGGCGACGGACTCGCACGCGGTGCGGATCGCCATTCGCCCGCCGCGGCTCTGAGCAGATTGGCGACCGTACGGAGCGCGAGCCGCCAGCCACCGCCATCGTCACGCCAGCGATCCTCGAATGTCGCGATGAGATCGGGACCGAAACGGCGGCGGAAGCGCGGTGGGAACGCCCACAGCAGCCAGGCGATGAGCGCGCGCATTCAGCCGTTCGCGCGCGGCACGAGCTTGCGCGCGCGGAGTCGCGCCACGAGCCCGGCGAGCCGCGCGGCCTCGCTCGTGAGCGTCTCGCGTCCGAGCGGGGTGAGGCCGTAGTTGCGGCGCCGGCCGTCGCCGCCTGTCTCGCAGAGCAGGCCGTCGTCGAGCAGCCGCCCGAGCACGCGGTAGAGCGTGCCGACTTCCAGCCGAACGGCACCCGCCGAGTCGCGGTCGACGGCCTTCATGATGCCGTAGCCGTGGCACGGACCGCCCGTCAGCGCGAGCAGCACGTGGAAGTCGACGGGTTTGAGCCCAGAGGGTGGTGTCGGGGTGTCCATGCCAGCACTTTGACTATAAGCATATTACTTATATATGCGTGTGGCGGGGGAGTCAATGCCCATGCCGTCGACGAGCGCGTTCGGCCGAGCCCGTTGATGTCCGTTCGCGCCGTCGGATGGCCGTCCGCCGCCTCGCCATCGGCCCTGGCGCGCGTTGACCGTCCTCCGACCGGCTGCTATTCTTGAAATCGGCCGGACGTTCCCAGGCGTCTCCGCACCTGAATGCACATCAACCAGATCGGACTCGGCGCGGCGGTCCTTGGCGCGAACCTGCGATCGCCGGCTCTGCCGTACAAGGTCACCTTCGTCGGCACCTATCACTGCAACTTCCGCTGCCAGATGTGCAACATCTGGCAGAAGAAGAGCACCGACGAGATGACGCCGGCCGAGGTCGAGGCGTTCTTCCGCCGCTGGCCGCAGTTCCGCTGGGTTCACCTGACGGGCGGCGAGCTCTTCATGCGCCGCGACATCGACGACCTGATCGCCGCCATCCAGCGCGGCTGCTCGTCGCTCTTCCTGCTCAACTTTCCGACGACCGGCTGGTTCGGCGACAAGACGGTCGCGCTCGTCGAAGCCACACTCAAACGCGGCGTCGGCCGGTTGATGACGACCATCAGCATCGACGGACCGAAGGCCCTGCACGAAGAGCTGCGCGGCCTGCCGGGCTCCTGGGATCGCGGCATCGAGACGTTCCGCCGGCTCCGCGGCATCAAGCGCTCGAACTACCAGGCCGTCGTCGGCATGACGCTGATGGAGAAGAACGCGGGCCGCGTCGACGAGACGATTGCCGCGATCCGCCAGGTCATCCCCGACTTCCAGCAGAGCGAGCTGCACCTGAACGTCGGCCACGAGTCGGGAC
>CALFMR010000439.1 GCA_937880585.1 uncultured Acidobacteriota bacterium | reverse complement strand
GCGATCCGTTCCTCGGATTCCGGCTTGATCTCGTGCCCGCGCGCGTGGCGGAGCTCGCCGCGCGGGTGTATCCACGCGGCGTCCGCAAACCCACGGACCCTCGCGGCCTGTTCGTCGGCCGCACGACGGACGGCATCATCGATGCCGCCGCACGTTTGCTCGATCTGATGGTCCGGCCGGAGGACGCCGACCTGCTCGGTCCGCTGGTCGTCGACGAGATCCTGATTCGCCTGCTGCAGACGCCCGTCGGTCCGCGCGTCGCCCAGCTCGGCGAGCCGACGTCCGGCGTGCAACGGATCGCCCGCGCCATCGCCTGGATCCGGGAACACTTCGCGCAGCCGGTCACCGTCCAGGAGATGGCCGAACCGGCTCACCTGAGCGCCTCGTCATTCCACCAGCGCTTCAAGGCGGTGACGACGATGAGCCCGCTGCAGTATCAGAAGGCGCTCCGCCTGCACGAAGCCCGGCGGCTGATGCTGTTCCAGAAGATGGACGCGGGCGAGGCCTGCCAGCGCGTCGGCTACGTGAGCCCCTCGCAGTTCAGCCGGGAGTACGGGCGCTTCTTCGGGACCGCGCCCACGAGGGACATCGCACGGCTCCGCGAAGAGGGATTCGCGCCGGCCGACGACGACCGCTGACCACGCGTGTCGTTCGACATCGGCGCCAGCCAGAAGGTCGTTTCACAACTTCGAACTGCGAACTTCGAATGAATGGGGCGCCTTCGGCGCGTCTATTCAGCTTTGAAACACGCGCTAGCGACTCAAATCACGATACGTCGTCGAAGGACAAGCACCTCGAACGACGCCGCGAGTGTGCCGCTCATGGTCATCAGGCCGAGAGCGGCTGCTCGAGTGCCTGAGTCAGGTGCCGTGCAATCAAGGGTTGCGCGGACTTCGTCACTGCTCCGATTCGACCCAGTGTGGAGAGCGCTACCAGTCTGGACCTTCCGCCCCCGGTGCGCTCCACGAGGCGCTGCATTCCTCTCTGAAATGCACGTGTCTCGAGCGCACGATGGAGGTCCTTGTTCTTGAGGAGTGCCAGTACGGCCTCCGACCGCGATTCCGCCGTCGGAGCTGCCGCGAATTCCTCCAGAGGTTGTGATTGGGCCATGTCTCAGGCAGCGACCACACTGATGCGGGCAGCTTTTCGGTAACGCGGTTTCTTGCGAATCACAATCTCGACGTCTTGATCGAGCGCCGTCAGCAGGTTCATCAAGCGCTCGACGGAGAACCCAGCGAGCTTGTAGTTGCGTAGAGCCGAGACCTTGGGTTGGGTCAATCCGAGGACCTTCGCCGCCTCTGCCTGAGAGAGGGCCCGGCCGTCGAGCACCCGGTTCAGGGCATAGGCAAGACGCAGCTTCGCCTGGCGTTCCGCAGCATCAGGGAACCCGAGATCGGCGAAGACGTTTCCGGTGCCACGGGTGATCGCGTCGTTCGATTCAGTGCTTCGACTTGCCATACTGCTCCTCATGGTCTTTCTGTGCCGCCTTCAGCCGGTCGGCCACGAGATCGACGTCCCGCTTGGCCGTCCGAATGCCGGACGGCGATTTCTTCTGGAACGCGTGGAGGACGTACACGACCTCCTCGAACCGCACCGTGTAGACGGCCCGATAGGCGTTCCCGTCGTGCAACTCGACGACTTCCAGGACGCCCGAGCCGAGCCCCTTCCACGGCTTCGCGGACGGGGCCGTTCCACCGAACTGCGCGATGCCCAGGGCACTCCCCATGTCCTCTTGGACCGGCTTCGGAAACTCTACGAAGTCCCGCTTCGAGGAGCCGACCCAATGCAGGGGCTTCTCGCCTGAGGCGGGTACGCGTCGCATCGACAGAATATCCCACTTCTGGGATGCCAGCACAAGCCTCGATCGCCGTCGCCGCTGGGTTCAGGGCGACAGTCTAGAGCCAGGCGGAGTCGAGTGGTCCCCCACGAGGGGGACAGGTGGCCAGCGGTGCTGGAAATCTCGAGGTTGTCCCGTCACTCCGGGATCGCGTGGATCGGATACTCGAGCTGCATCGCGACGAAGTTGCTCGTCGATGCGCCGTAGCGGGCGGCAATCGCCGCGAGCGCATCGTCCAGCGCGTGTGCCGGTGCGCGCTCGCCGATGGCCCGGATCCGGGTCGCGGCGTCAGGCCGATGTCATGCGCAACCGCCTCGGCCGTCGCGCGACTCGCGATAGCTTCGATCAACGTGAACGCCATCGGCATCGACGCCGAAATGTCCGCCCCGTCGGGATGCTGTGCGTCGAAGTCGGCGATCGTCGACGCCGGCTCGACCCGCAGCGCGGGGAAGAGCCGCACGGGCCCCGGCTGCGTCGCGAGCAGTGTCACGTCAGCGACGCCCGAACGGTGCAGGATGCCGTACGGCATCAGATAGTCGGTCGCTTCGGTGGCGTCATTGATGCCGACAACGGCAACGAGCGGACGCGCGCGCCTGGAGGGCTTCAACGCATCGACGATCGCGTCGGCTTCCTCGGTCGGGATCGGCGGGGGCTCGAAGGAGACTGGCTTGGGTGGCAGCGACAACATCCACGCGCCGGCGGCCACGGCACAAAGGCCGACGACGCCGATACCGCTCCACGGCACGACGTGCGATTCCATGACGTGCTCCTGAATCACCGCACGCCGGCCCGGAATCCACTTCTGGCTTCTGGCTTCGAACTTCTAACTTGTCAGTGTCGCGCGTCAGCTCCCGCTATCCCACGAAGAGCGCGTCTTCCTCGTCGCGCCGGGAGCGCGACGGCCGACGGTCCTGCCACTGGCGCAGCGCGCCCGCGATGGCGCGCACGGCCATCACGACAGCCGCGCCCTGGCGGAGCGGCCCCGCGAAGGCGTTTTGAAGAATGCCGACGGCTTCGTCGACGCGTTCGGTCGTCGCCGACAGCAGGCGATCGACGCGCTCGATCTGCATCGTCGCCAGGCTGGTCGCGCGCGCGGCCTCGTCGGCCACGGCGTGGGCCTTGTCGATGAGCGGCTTCACATCGCGGCGAACGCCGTCGAGCGTCGCCGACATCTGGCGCACGAGCCGCAGGCCCATGACGATGAGCCCGACCTGGATGGCCGCCATCACCACGAGGGCGATGGCCATCACGCCGAGCCAGACCGAGGCCCACTCCGTCACAGGGTCTCCTTCCGCACCTGCTCGAAGGCCTCGCGGCCGCGATCGACCGCCGCGCTCACGTTGTCGCGCTGCCGCTCGAAGAACTCGCGGCTGTCGCGCGCGAGTGCGCTCGCACGTTCGCGGCCTTCACGCGCGCGGTCCGCCAGCCGGCGGCGCGTCTCTTCGCCGGTCGCCGGGGCGCAGAGCAGCGCGACGACGGCGCCGGTCAGGGCGCCGAGCGCAAAGGTGACGAGCACCGTTCCCGCAGAGGTTCCGTTATTGGCCATGGCCGCTCCTGCCGCGATCACGCGGAGTGATCAGAAAATGCTGACCGTCACGCGCAAGTATTTCCGTGGATCCTTGCGAATGGCCGCCAGCAGGTCGCGCAACTCAGTTGCCGCGCGATTCATGTTCTCATAAAGCTGCTGGTCGTGCAGCAGTTGGCCAGCCGTGCCCTTGCCGGCATCGAGACCGGTGACGAGCTGGTCCACGCGGTCGATCATGCCGTTCAGCCGGTCGTACAACTGCTGGTCGGTGAGCAGCTTGCCCGCCGTCCCCTCGCCCCTGGCAAGCCGGTCGGTGATCTGGTCCATGTGCGACGTCGTGTTCGCGATCGAGCGGCCGACGGCGTCGTCGTTCACGAGCTTGCCGAGCGCGCCTTCCCCGCGGTTGATGCGGTCGGTGACCTGCTGCAGGTTCTGAAGCGAACTTTTGAGCGCGGCATAGGCGGCCGGGTCCTTGACGAGCCCGCCAATCGTTCCCTGCCCCGCGTCGACGGCCTTGGTGACGGCAGCGGCCGACGAGACGAACGCCTGCAGCTCCGTGTACAACGCGTCGTCGGTCACGAGCTTGCCGAGCGTGCCGCGACCGCCTCGAATGTCGGCGATGAGCTCATTCACTTGCCCGAGGCTCGTCGACGCCGTTGCCGTGAGGTCGCTGATCGAACTGCCGGCCTCGCGCACTTTCAGATACGCGCCGTTCGCCAGCGGCTGGCCGGTCGAGGCCGCCGTGATGTCGACGATCGGCTCGCCGAGCAAGCTCAACGCGCCGATCTCGGCCACGGCATCGGTCGTGAGGAGCGGTTTGACGTCGTTCGAGACTTCCAGGCCGACCTCGATCTGCGGCCCCGCGAACTCGACGCTCTTGACCGATCCGATTTCCTTCCCGTTGAGCCGCACCACGGCGCCCGGCTTCAACCCCTGTACCGCGGTGAAGCGCGCCTTGAGCTCGTAGCGCTGCCACCAGAAGCCGGTGTCGCCGCCGACGGCGAAGACGAGGCCCACGAGCAGGATGAGCGCGACGGCCGCCGTGATGCCGACCCGCAATTCCGCCCAGGCAATCGATCGTGTTCGTGGCATAGCGTGTACTTTCCCCTGCCGCGTGTCGCGTCATCTTCTTTGCAGTGCGCGGGGCCCCACCCCCGCGCTACGGCGCTTCGCCGCCCTCGCTACGCTCGGGGGCTCGCGGTGTCATCTTTCTTGGCTTCTGTCTGCCTCAACTCAAGAACGCCTTGAGATATTCGTCCTGCGAGGCGCGCAGGTCGCTGGCCTGGCCCTCGAAGGCGATACGCGCGTTGCGCAACATCAGAAACTCGGTTTCGGCGGCCTTGGCCGGCGTCGCCTGCTCGAAGGCGTATGCGTCGCCCCGGCGCACGGCCTCGTGCGTGGCGATGTAGAACGCATCGCGCAACTGGTGCGTGACGATGATCGAGCTGACTTCTTCGAGATCGCGCAGCTTCATGATCTCGTCGTCGATCGTGAGCGCCGTGATCGGATCCAGACCGGTCGTCGGCTCGTCGTAGAGCAGGATCGCGGGCCGCGACGTGAGTGCACGCGCGATGGCGACGCGGCGACGCTGGCCGCCTGACAGTTCCGACGGCATCCGCTCAGAAAACTCCGCGAGCCCGACGTACCCCAGCACTTCCATCACGCGCGCGTCGACCTCGTCGAGCGGCAGCTTCGTCTCTTCGTACAACCGATAGCCGACGTTCTCGCGTACGGTCAACGAGTCGAAGAGCGCGCCTTCCTGAAAGACCATCCCGCGATTCGCGCGGATGGCCATGAGCTCGGATTCGTCGAGCGTGTCGATGCTCGTCCCGTTGATGAAGATGCGGCCCGAGTCCGGCTTCAGCAGCCCGAGGATGAGTCGCAGGATCGTCGACTTGCCCGCGCCACTCGCACCGAGCACGATTTTCATCCGCCCGGCGCGCAGCTCGAAGCTGACGCGGTCGAGAATCACGTTGTCGTCGAAGGCGAGCGACACCTCGTCGAACGCCACGACGACGGCGTCTTTCGCCTCGGGCGGGCGCGGCACGGCGAGGACGGCCGCCGGATCCGGCGCAGCCATCAGTCCACACCTCCGCGATCCCCCGGCGTCGGGTGCCGGTCAGTACAGGAACGCAATGAGCACCTTCGTCACGAGAAAATCCGCCACGAGCACGGCCACCGACCCGGTCACGACCGCCGCCGTCGTCGCGCGTCCCACGCCTTGCGTCCCGCCCTTCGCGCGCAAGCCGACATGGCAGCCGATCGACACGAGCAGGAAGCCGAGGACGAACGGCTTGATGAGTCCCATCCACACGTCGTCGATGTACAGGCCGTCGAAGACGTTGCTCCAATACACGCTCGCGGCCACCTGCAACTGCGTGGTCGAGATGATGAGGCCGCCGACCACGCCGACCGCGTCGCTCACGATCGTCAACACCGGCACCATGAGCGTGCCGGCCACCACGCGCGGCACGACCAGCTTGCGGATTGGATCGGTGCCGAGTGCGCGCAGCGCCGCGATCTGCTCGGTGACGACCATCGATCCGAGCTCCGCGGCAATGCCCGATCCCACGCGGCCGGTCACCATCAGCGCGGTGAGCACGGGCCCGAGCTCTTTGACCATCGAGGCGCCCACGAGCCGGCCGACGACCGATCGCGCGCCGAACTGGTCGAGCGTCATGCCCGACTGCAGTGCAAGCACCATGCCCGTGAACAGGCCCGTCAGCACGACGACCGTGAGCGATCCAATGCCGATGAGATCGAACTGCTCGACCAGGTCGCGCGCGTAGATGGGCCGCGTCGTGATCCCGCGCGCCACCTGACCGACCAGCCGGCAGTACTCCTGCAGCTCGAGCACTGCGCGCTTGACGGCCGTGGCGAGCCGCCCGAGGACCACTAGGCCGCCCCCGCACTCGGCTCGGGCCGATCCGGACTGCGCAGCCGGCGCAGCCGATCGCGCACCGCGGCGGCGCGCTCGAACTCGAGGTTCGCGGCCGCTTCGCGCATTTCGGTTTCGAGCCGGACGATCGCCGCCGCCAGCTCGGCCTCGGTCCGATACTGTTCGCGCTCGTCGGGCACGGTCGCCACGGTCACGTAGTCGCGCTCGTACACGCTCTTCAGCACGTCGTCGATGTTCTTGACGATCGAGGCCGGCGTGATGTGATGGACGCGGTTGTATTCCTCCTGCGCCGCCCGCCGGCGATTCGTCTCGGCAATCGCATTCCGCATCGAGTCGGTCATCGTGTCGGCGTAGAGGATCGCGCGGCCGTGGACGTTGCGCGCGGCGCGGCCGACGGTCTGAATGAGCGATCCCGCCGATCGCAGGAAGCCTTCCTTGTCGGCGTCGAGGATGGCGACAAGCGAGACTTCCGGCAGATCGAGCCCCTCGCGCAGCAGGTTGATGCCGATGAGCACGTCGAACGTGCCGAGCCGCAGATCGCGCAGGATCTGCACGCGCTCGAGCGTGTCGATGTCCGAGTGCAGGTACCGCACGCGCACGCCGAGCTCGTGGTAGTACTGCGCCAGATCCTCGGCCATGCGCTTGGTCAACGTCGTCACGAGCACGCGCTCGCCGTGCGCGGCGACGGTGCGGATCTCGCCGAGCAGGTCATCGACCTGGCCGCGGACCGGCCGGATGTCGATCGGCGGATCGACCAGCCCGGTCGGGCGGATGATCTGCTCGACGATGACGCCTCCGGCCTGGCTGAGCTCGTAGGGTCCGGGCGTCGCACTCACGTACACGAGCTGGCCGACGCGCGCCTCCCATTCGGGGAAGCTCAACGGCCGGTTGTCGAGCGCCGACGGCAGCCGGAAGCCGTACTCGACGAGCACTTCCTTCCGCGCGCGGTCCCCGTGGTACATGCCGCGCACCTGCGGTACGGTCTGATGGCTCTCGTCGACGATGATGACGGCGTCGTCCGGCAGATAGTCGAGCAGCGTCGGCGGCGGCTCGCCCGGCGTGCGGCCGGACAGGTGCCGCGAGTAGTTCTCGATGCCGTGGCAGTAGCCGATCTCCTTCATCATCTCGAGATCGAACATCGTCCGCTGGTGCAGGCGCTGCGCTTCGAGCACGCGGCCGACGCCCTCGAGGTCGGCCACGCGGCCGGCCAGCTCCGCCTTGATCGACTCGACCGCCTGATTCGTGCGCGCGCGCGGCAGCACGAAATGCGACTTCGGATAGACGGAGATCTGCTGGTGGCGACGAACCTCGCGGCCGGTGATCGGATCGAACGAGAGCAGCTCGTCGATCTCGTCGCCGAAGAATCCGATGCGCAGCGCGACGTCGTCGTACGACGGATAGACCTCGACGATGTCGCCGCGGACACGGAAGGTGCCGCGGGCGAGCTCGTGGTCGTTGCGCTCGTACTGGATCTCGACGAGCTTGCGCAGCACCTGGTCGCGCTCGATCCGCGCGCCGCGCTCGAGCGCGAGGATCAGACCGTAGTAGGCCTCCGGCGAGCCGAGGCCGTAGATGCACGACACGCTCGCGACGATCACGACGTCGCGGCGCTCGAAGAGCGAGCGGGTCGCCGACAGCCGCAGCCGGTCGATCTCGTCGTTGATGATCGCTTCCTTCTCGATGTACGAGTCGGTCGCCGGCATGTAGGCTTCCGGCTGGTAGTAGTCGTAGTAGCTGACGAAGAACTCGACGGCGTTGTGCGGAAAGAAGCGGCGGAACTCCTGGTAGAGCTGGGCGGCCAGGGTCTTGTTGTGGACCATGACGAGCGCCGGCCGGTTCACGCGCGCGAGCACCTGCGCCATCGTGAACGTCTTGCCCGACCCGGTGACGCCCAGGAGCACCTGCGCCTTGTCGCCGCGGTCGAGCCCCTCGACGAGCTGGTCGATGGCGCGCGGCTGGTCGCCCTTGAGTTCGAAATCGGTTTCGAGCGTGAAGCGATCGGGTCGAAACGGCACTCACCCTGATGCTACTACGAGGGTGCGCGCGCGCCCGCCAGCGGGGGCGGCCCGGACGCGGCGTCTTCCCGTATAATTGGGGATTGTGCGCGCGCTGGCCGTCTGTCAGGACGAGCTGGTCATCCGAACGCTCCATCGGGTGCTCGCCGGGACTTTCGACGTCGACTTCCTCGTCGAGAGCCGCCCGCTGGCCCGCCGGCTGGTCGACGACGGAGTGCCAGCCACGGCCGCCGATCCGCGGCGGGTCGATTCCTACCTGCGCGCCGATCTCACGCCCAATACGTGCGTCATCGTCGAGGACAACGGGCGCCGCGGCCTGAAGAAGGTCCTCGGCGCCATCCGCGACGCCGGCGGCAGTCTGCTCTACCTGCTGCACGTCGGCGATCCGCCCGCGCGCAAGGTCCAGGAAGAGCTGCGCGCCGTCGTGCCCGAGATCACGCATCTCGACCTGGCGGAGCTCCTGTCGCCGACGCTCACGACCGAGCTCGGCCGGTCGCTCACCCGTGCGCGCGTCCAGCAGTACCAGCGCTATTTCGCCGACGCGGACCGCGTGTTGATCCTGCTGCACAACGAGCCGGATCCCGACGCGCTCGCCGCCGGCCTCGCGCTCCGCAACGTGCTCCGCCGCACGCGCACGACGGCGATCATCGGCGCGCTGCAGGGCGTCACGCGGCCCGAGAACCTGCGGATGGCCGACCTGCTCGACATCCAGATCGAGACGCTCACGCCCGCCGACTTCGCTGGCTTCGACCGCATCGCCACGGTCGACGTCCAGCCGCACTACTTCAGCGGCCTCTTGCCGCGCGTCGACCTCGTCGTCGATCATCACCCGGAACAGCCGGGCTACACGGCCGTCTTCAAGGACATCCGCGCCGACTACGGGTCGACCTGCACGATCCTCACCGAGCACCTGCGCGCGATCGACATCAACATCTCGGAGCGCACGGCGACCGCCATGCTCTACGCGATCAAGTCGGACACGCTGTTCTTCGCGCGCCAGACCAACCGCGTGGACCTCGACGCGTTCTCGTACCTCTACCCGCTCGCCGATCCGGCGCTCATCCGCAAGATGGAAGGATCGGAGATCA
>CALFMR010000438.1 GCA_937880585.1 uncultured Acidobacteriota bacterium | reverse complement strand
TCAGCGTCATCCGCATCCTGACCGGCCCCTGTGCGGCGAGATCCGCCAGCAGGTGGCGACGCTCAAGACCAGTGATCCCACGCTCGCGGCCGACGTCGAGAAGTCGCTCGGCGATCTGTCCGACGAGATCACGTACCTGCGCGTCAAACTGAAGCGTGAGGGCAGCGTGTCGCGCGACGAGTACGCGTCTCTCCGCGACCGGCTCGAGACGCTGCGCGTGCGCGCGCAAGGCGACAAGGTGGCGGCGCAACCGGCGCTGAACGAGCCCGCCTCGACAACACCTGCGCCGACGGCCGCACCAGCGAGCGGCACGGTGCCAGTCGGCGCGGAACTGGACGTCCGCCTGCAGGCGTCGCTCAGTTCGGCGACCGCCAAGGTCGAGCAGCGCTTCGACGCGACTACGACGGTCGACTACGCGACGTCGGCGGGCGCCGTGCTGATTCCGGCCGGATCGATCGTGCGCGGCTTCGTCAGCTCGGTCAGTCCGGCCAGCCACCTCGATCGGCGTGGCAGCCTGACGCTGTCGTTCGACGAGCTGCGCATCGGCGATCGATCGCAGCCACTGCGCGCGTCGGTGCTGCAGGCCCTCGACGGCAAGGGCGCGCAGGACAACGCGCGGCTTGGCGCCGGCGCGGCAGTCGGCGCGATCATTGGCGGCATTCTGGGCGGCGGCAAGGGCGCGTTGCTCGGCGTGCTCGTTGGCGGTGGCGGCACGATGGCGGCGACGGCCGGCGCGGACGTGGAGCTGCCGGCAGGAACGATTCTGCGGATTCGCGTCGATCAGCCCGTCGATATCGCGGCCGGTGCGGCGACGCCGGCGGCGACGACGCCGGCCGCGACCCCACAGCAATAGCGCGCGACGCTCGGCTAGGACTGACGGGCGGCCGCGGCCTGCTGGCGGCGGCGCTTCAGGAACAGGCCTTTTCTCGACACGCCGAGGAGCTTCGCGGCTTCGGTGAAGCGGCCGCCCGAGGCGATCATCGCGCGCTCGATGAACTCCTGTTCGAGCTGGCTGATGGCGTCGCCGAGCGTCTGGCCGAGGCGGATCTGTACGACGGGCGCCTGCGGCGCGGATGTCGCGCCGGACGACGCGCGCGCGTGCCACCGTTGCGCGATCTCCGGCAGCAGATCGGCGCTCGACAGCGTGGATCCGTTGGCGGCCATCGCGACGACGCGCCGAATTTCGTTCGACAACTCGCGGATATTGCCGGGCCAATCGTAGAGCAGCAGCGCGGCGATGAAGTCGTCACCTAGGCGCAACCCCGTGCGCTCGCACTCGATCGCGTGCCGCGTGAGGAACAGCGACGCGAACGCCGGAATCTCGTCCTTGCGTTCGCGCAGCGGCGGCAGGTGCAGGCGGGCGCCGCCGATGCGGTAGACCAGGTCGCGGCGGAAGCGTCCCTGTTCGACCATCGTGTCCACGTCCGCATTGGTCGCCGACACGAGGCGTACGCGGACGCGATAGGTCTGCGTGTCGCCGAGCGGCTGAATCTCGCCGCTCTCGAGGAACCGCAGCAGTTTGGGCTGCGCCGCGAAGCCGAGGTCGCCGATCTCGTCGAGGAAGAGTGTGCCGCGCTCGGCGGTACGAATCAGCCCCAGGAACGAATCGGACGCGCCGGTGAACGCCCCGCGACGATGGCCGAAGAGTTGGCTTTCGACCAGTTCGTGCGGCACGGTCGACGAATTGAACGGGACGAACGGTCCGCGCTTCACGCGGCTGTTGTCGTGGATGAGGCGCGCGATGACTTCCTTGCCGGTCCCGGTTTCGCCGGTCAGCAGAATCGGCAAGTCGGTCGAGGCGAGTCGCGTGGCGATCTTGACGACTTCGATCATCCGCGGCGAACGGAAGACGGCGTCATCGCCGCCGGGGGTGACGGTGCGGGGCCACAGGTTCTGGTCGTCGTCTTCGTTCTCGGCCTCGGCCGTCCGGTTCACGGCGGCTTGGACGAGATCGGCGACGCTCTTGAGGAGCGAGATCTCGTCGATGGCGCGCACGCCCGTGACGCGGACGGTGATCTTGCGGTCCGATCCGCGCAGCCGAATGCTGAACGTGCCGTCGCCGTCGAGGTCGGAACTGGTCGACGGCTCCGGGCGAAACGCGCAGTTCGAGACGCGCTGGACATCGAGGCGCGCGCCGACGGCGGTCGCGTCGAGGATCGACACCACGCGATGGGCGAGCAGGTCGATCGAGTGTCCGGCGCCGAGGATCGCGGCGACGTCGGTCAGCACGAGCGCGGTGCGGGTCACGTCGAGCGGCGGGTGCGGTGGGGCGACGGCGAGCGTCGTCCGCGACAGTTCGCTGCGCTGCCGCTCGATCCACGTCTCGTGGTACTTGTGGCCGATGGCACGGCACGCGGCGAGCGACCGGTCGAAGTGCAGCGCGGCGGCCGCGCGATCGCCGTTGAGGCCGGCGCAGATGGCCTTGGACGCTTCGAGGACGATGAGCGAGTCGACCGCGCCGCGCGGGCAGGTCTTGACCGCGTGCGCGAGGACGCGATCGGCCTGCGGTCGCCGCCCGAGCCGGGTGAGCGCGCGCGCCTTGGCGCAGAGCAAGGCGGTGCGGACGGCCTTGTACTGACGCTTGGACACCTCGGTGTCGGCGTCGTCGCAAATCTCGATGATGCGATCCCAGTCCTCCAACCGCTCGTGATACGCGCAGCGCGTGATCTGATGCGCCAAGTCGTACCAGGACCGCGCTGGGAGACGATGGGTATTCATGATCGAATCGCATTCGGCAAGGTACCGGCTGCATTCGCTCATGCTGTCTTGAAGCAAGGTCCACTGCGCCAGACTGTCCGTCGTACTCAAACGAACAAGAGACAGCTGTTCGCAGTGCTCGAGGGCAGCATCCAAGTGACCCCGTGCGCGCTGGGTATTGCCTTTGAACAGAGTCATTAGCCCCAAGTTCGTCAGACTGCCGGCGAGTGGCACGCGCAGTTGCGCGCATATCGACAGCTCAAGGCCGCGCCGGGCGGCTCGAAAGCCACGCCCCAGATTGCCGCTGTACATCTCAAGACCGGCATCGACCAATTCGACACCTATCATGATCGATGGCTGATCGGTGAGTGAAAACAAGTTGCGGCTTAGCTCGAGGTGGCGGCGGGCTTTCACACAGTGCCCGCGAAAGGCTTCGACGCGCGCCACGACTAGATGTAAGCCCCCGAGCGCTGCCGCATTCCCGGCGAGTGCCGCGAGTTCTCGAAGGCGAGAAAGCGATGGCACGGCCTCTTCGGGCGACATGAACTGCGACTCTCGACTAAAGAGCGCAAGAGCAGCACTAAAGGCAACGTGCGGGGAGGTGCCTTCGGTCTCTCGCAATGCGATCCGCAGGCAGTCAATGGCATCGAACGCATTTCCGGCCTCGAATAGAGACGCTCCGGCGATAACCCTCAATTGGACGCGCGTTGCTCGATCCCCGACTGCCGGAATCGAGGCAATGGCGACGTTGTAAGCATCCGAAACGCGCGCATTGCGGAACAACGACTCGGCTTGCGCAATCGGACCATAGTCAATTGCAAAAGACGCGGCGCGGTCAGCCTTCTTGGTGGCCATTCCAGCCTCCAGGTGGTTTACAGACGTTGCGGAGGCGCCACGATATCAAAAATTCTTGCGGGAGTGGCAAGAATCGAACGCGACCGAGGGTCGGCCGTCTAGGGAACGGATATGCGGCATCCGCCTGATGTCGAAGGTTTGGCCCGACACGATGGTCGTGAACTGACCGCCGGTCCTCGTCGACGCGAAGTCCAGCTGTCAGCCACGATGAGAGCAAACTGGAATCGGATGAGAGCCAGTCTCAGTGGATCCGCGACGGTGCGATGTCCTCGTGGAGGGTCGTAGGGGCGTCGGGAACCGCTTGGTGCGACAACACTTGACTGAGAGACGAGCTGAACAGCGTGGCTGCGTTTTCAAAGAGCCGTCGATGATCACGTTCGAAAGGCTCGTGGCTGAAGGCAAGCAGAACGCCCACGATCGTACCGTCGACTAGCGGGACTGCAGCAGCGTAGCGGAGAGGCGTCGAGAACGTTCGGATGACGGGACCAAGCTCCAGCGTGGCGTCAGAATTTATGACGACCGGACTGTGGGCGAACGCCCATCCGGAGATCCGTTCGCCCACGGGTACTTTGAGTCCTTCGAATGAGCCCGTGCCCACGC
>CALFMR010000437.1 GCA_937880585.1 uncultured Acidobacteriota bacterium | reverse complement strand
GATCTCGAGCGCCTGTTCGCCGTTGTCCGGCTGCGAGACGAGCAGGTTGTCGAGGTCGACGCCGAGCTTCTGCGCGTACTGCGCGTCGAGCGCGTGCTCCGCGTCGATGAACGCCGCCACGCCGCCGAGCTTCTGCGCCTGCGCAATCGTCTGCAGCGCCAGCGTCGTTTTGCCAGACGACTCGGGCCCGAAGATCTCGATGACGCGGCCGCGCGGGATGCCGCCCACGCCGAGCGCCCAGTCCAGGCTGATCGATCCCGTCGAAATCGCCGGGATGGGCGCGATCGCGTCCTTGCCCCCCAGGCGCATGATCGACCCCTTGCCGAACTGCTTCTCGATCTGGCCGACCGCCAGTTCGACCGCTTTCGCGCGTTCCTTGTCGGTCCGATCTTCTCGGTCCATTTTGTCCATTCGTTCCACTGTGGCTGCCATGGGGCTCCTTGGCGACGCGCCGGAGAAAGGGGCGACGCGCGCTGGACTCGTCGCGATCCTAGAAGCATGCCAGTCGACTGTCAAGCGAAAATCTGTCTTCATGTGCCTGTATCCTTAGACAGTTGAACGGCTTATCGAGACGATAGACTTTCGCCTGCCGTCCGGAGGCTGGCCGTTTCTGCCACCTCGCGCCACCGCCGATAGTGCGGATTCTGCCAGGCCGCCGTGACAGGGAAGGACAATGCGGAAATGACCGACATTCGAGCCGCCGGCACCGACGACGCCGAGGCGCTGGCCAGGCTCGTCAACACGGCGTACGAAGTCGAGCAGTTTTTCGTCGATGGCGATCGGACGAACGCGGAGGACATTCGCGCCGAGATGACGCATGGGACGTTTCTCGTCGCCGTCTCACCTGACGGCCATCTCGACGGCTGCGTCTACGTCTCCGCGCGAGACGCGACGGGATACTTCGGCATGCTGGCCGTCGCGCCCGATGCGCAGCGACGCGGCCTCGGCCGTCGCCTCATCGCAGCGGCCGAAGACTGGCTGCGCGCCGCGCCTCGCGACGTCGTCCACATCCTCGTCGTCAATCTGCGTGAGGACCTGATCGCCTTCTACGAGCGGCTCGGGTACATGCGCATCGGCACCGAGCCGTACGTGCACCGCCCGGTGAAGCAGCCGTGCTGGTTCGTGCGGATGGAAAAACGATTGAAAAGAGACGCGACCGCGAGCGCGGCAGGAGAGGCGGAAGCCGAACGCTAGGTGTCTGGTTCTTCTGGCTTCTGGCTTCGAACTTCTGATTTGAAGATCCGGGGCGAGCCATCAGAGACCCGCCCCGGATTGAACGAACGTTACTTCTGGCTCGGGCTGTCGTCAGCCTTCAGATCGCCGAGAACGTACTGCATGCCGGCGAGCAGGTGCTCGAGCATCGCCGGGTTGTTGTAGTAGATCGTCTCGCTGTGGCCGAGCGCCTCGTAGAAGACGCGGCCCTGGCCGTCGCGGCGGATCCAGCTCAGGCCGAAGTCGTGATCGGTCCGCGGCGACTCCTCGAGGCCCTTCTGGCAGTCGGTCATCTGCGAGTAGTCGATGCTCGTCAGCACATGGACGTTCTTGCGCGACCAGGAATCCTGCGCGAAGGTGTAGACCTCGTCGATCGTGTCGAACGCCTGGCCCTTGAACGGCGCGTTGATCGGGTTGGACGGGTCGTCGATCTTCACGGTGATCGGCGACGGGTACACCCAGTGGAACTTGAAGTAGCCGCCGATCATCTGGTTCCACGCCGGCCAGAGCGCCTGACCGCCGCCGCCGGGGCCGTCGTTGCGGTGCGAGCAGGGAGGCAGCGGGGTGAAGTTCGCCCGGCCGCCGCGTGCCGCGTTGCCGCCCGCACGACCGCCGGCGCGACCCGCGCGGCCGGCCGCGCCGGCGCGCGCCGCGCCACCGCCGCCACACGACGTCCCGTGATAGGAGTCGCCTGTCGCGTGGATGCCCGCGACGCCCTTGCCGTTGCGCACGAAGTCGAGCAGCGCCTGCCGCCGCGCGTCGGTCGTGGCCTGATCGTTCGGGTCGTCGAGGAAGCAGCCGGTCGTGCTCGACAGGAAGATGGCGTCGTACTGTTTCAGGTTGTCAGCCGTGAACACCGCCGGATCCCACGCCGTGTCGGTCGTCCACGCGCCGGTGTGCTTGCCGAGCTCGTCGATCGTCCGCATGGCGAGGGGAATCGAGGAATGCTGATAGCCGGCCGACGGGATGCGCGAGAACAGCAGCACCTTGCGCGGCTTCTCGGGTGTCGCTGGCGGTTTCGCCGGCAGGAGGCCGACCGTGGCCTGCATCTTCGTCACGTCGCCCGGACAGGCTTCCTTCGGGTTCTGGCTGCGGCCACCGCACGGCTCGTTGAGTCCGCCGCCGCCACCACCCCGTCCGCCCCGGCCTTGCGCGGGCGCCGCCGGCTGTGCACCGGCCGCGGGTGTCTGTGCTTCGATGCCGACGCCGACCGCCAGCAGGGCCGCCGTACAGACGGCCGCCAGCAGCGGCGCAGTTGAACCTTTCACTTTCATGACGCCTCCTCTGCGGCATCCTCCGACACCGCGCGTGTCCCCGAACTTGCCGGCGCACCGAGCCCGACCGTCTGTTGGACCGACACACCATATCACCGCTCCCGCGCATCGGGGACGAGCCTCCGAGGCCCGCGCAGGCCGCGTATCCACGCGCGTAGACCTCGCTCGACGCGTCGCGGCCGACGTCGCGCGATAGGATGATCGGTCGTGAGCCCTTTCGCCGATTTCCGTCCGCGTGCCGTCATCTTCGATCTCGACGGCACGCTCGCCGACAACATGGCCTGGCACGCTCGCGCCTTCGAAGCGTTCGCCACGCGCCACGGCCTGCCGCCGGTGACGATGGCGCTGCGCCGGCAGATCGACGGCAAGCGCAACTCCGAGATCTTTCCCGTGCTGTTCGGCCACGCCATCTCGAAAGAGGACGCGCGGCGGTTCGAGGACGAAAAAGAGCGCGCCTACCGCGAGCTGTCGAAGGGTGGCGTCCGTCCCACGGCCGGCGCCGTTCGCTTGCTCGACTGTCTGGCGGCGCGCGGCCTTCCCGTTGCCGTCGCGACGTCGGCGCCCGAGCAGAACGTCGGGCACACGCTCACCGAGATCGGACTCGCCGATCGCTTCGTCGTCATCGCGCGGAGCGATCAGGTCGCGCACGGCAAACCGGCGCCTGACGTGTTCCTGCACGCCGCGGCCCGACTCGACGTCGATCCTGCCGCGTGTCTGGCGTTCGAGGATGCGCCGATCGGCGTCGCGGCCGCGCGCGCCGCGGGCATGCGCACGGTCGCGCTGACATCCACCTTCACGGCCGACGCCTTCGTGAACGTCGCCCAGCCGCCCGACGCGGAGTACGCGGACTTCGATGCGTTCCTCGCCGGCGACGGCGCGTGGCTGCTCGATCCGGTCGAAGTCTGATCGTCAGCCGGCCGCGTCCGGCGTGCCGGCCATCGGCCGCGATCCGCCGAAGAGCGATCGCAGGGCCCGCAGGATCCAGCGAAACAGCACGACGGCTATGACGAGGCAGCCGAGAACGAAGGTCGCGGCGACGAATGGATGACGCGTCGCGACCCACGTGACGGCCACGGCCAGCACGTCTTCAGCCGAGCTCAGCACGAAATTGGAGAACGGCTCGGGCGAGAGCGACACGGCC
>CALFMR010000436.1 GCA_937880585.1 uncultured Acidobacteriota bacterium | reverse complement strand
TTTTTTTTTTAATGATACGGCGACCACCGAGATCGACACGCGTTCCCGACACGACGCGCGTCCGAGCGCAGCACGACTTCGCGATCGATCCGTCCGTTGACCGTCGGCGTCGCGACGGCCGGCGTCGTCGCGTAGCCGGTCAGATCGAGTCCGGGCACGACGCCGCTGCGCGGGACCGCCGACCCCGGGATCGACGGGTCTTCCATGTGGAGCGTGTAGAAGACGCCGTTGTGCGCGTAGTCCGGGTCGAAGATGAAGCTCGTGAGCCCGGTCGCGAAGTTACGCTGGTACGTGAACTTCGGAAACAGACCCGAGCCATCGGGCGTGCCGTTGAAGTCGAGATACTTCGTGAACGTCTTCGTCTGCTTGTCGAGGATGTACAACGGCCCGTTGAGATCGCTGACGAAGAAGCGCTCGCCGCCGGGCTCGTCCCGCAGGTAGTTGACGCGCGCCAGCTGGGCGCGCGTGTTGTCGTTCGTGTTGTCGGCCGTGATCGGCAGGGCCGCATAGTCCTGGAGTTCCAACACGAGCCGTGGCGGCGGCTGGGGAGCCGCCCTCGGCGTCGGCGCGACGGCCAGCAGGACCGCGATGCCCGCCGCTCCGGCCGTCATCGGGCGCCAGCGGCTCGTTCTCGGCCGGCTCTGCCGGGTCATCGTCTGTCGGGTCATCGGATCCCCCTCGCCTGCGGACCGGCGTGCGCGTCGATCCACGCCAGGATGCGATCGGCGATCTGGAGGTTGTTCTTGTCCTGCATGATCATGTGACTGTTTCCGCGAATGCCGGTCTGGGCCGGGCTGAGCATCTGCGCCTGGTCACCGGCCGCCACGAGGCGGTCGATGAGCGCCTGACAGCTCTCGAAGGAGAGCTGCCACGAGGGCCGGATGCCGATTCCCGTCGAGACGTCGCGGTGATCGCCGAAGACGACGAGGACGGGCAGTGTCGCCAGCGTCTTGATCTGCTCGTCGGTGTAAGTGCCGGGGCAGGCACCCGGCTCAATCAGGACGAGCGCCCTCACTGCCGTCGGATTCAACAGGGCGGCCGCGAGCGGAAATGCCCCCGCCTGCGAGTGGCCCATGAGCACCGCGCCGTGGAGCTGGCCGGCGAGAATCGCCAGGGCCTGAAGCGTGGGGTTCGGATTCGGGACGCCGCCGAAACTCACGTCGGGCACGCCCTGCTTCGACAATTCGTCGACGGCCGCCACGGGGAACTGGCTGTCCGCGTAGGGCGCGCCGGGCGTCGCGCCGAAGCGGAAGTTCGGCCAGACGACCTCGTCGCTGAACCGGATCCAGCGCGGCAGGCTGCTGGGCGGCGCCGAGCCCGCTCGCACATCGTTGAAGGGCGCCTGATTGAACCCCGATCGCCCACGGCCAACCTGATCCGGGACTTAGACCGGATGGCCGTGGCGCACGAAATACTCATCCCAGCCCATGCGGCCGTCCGGCGTGGTCTCCCACGACTTGCCCGTCAACGTCGCGCCGTGAATCATGACGACCGGCACGTGGCCGTCGTCGTCCTCGGGCACCATGAACCGCACGTACATCTGATTGACGGTGATGTGTCCGCCAGGGCCGAGGTCGCCCAGTTCGGTCTGGGTCTGCTCCACCGTATCGCCGCCAACGAAAAAGCTGCCCTGCGCCTTCAGCACCAGGGGTGTGTCCGGGATCTGCACGTCCTCGAGCGCCTGCGCGCCCGCGTTCACGGCCGCGCACAGCACGACCGCCGCGGCCATCGCCGCCAGCGCACATGAGTACCCTGTCGAACGTCTCTGTCTCGCCACCTGTGCATCTCCTCGCGCGATCCCTGCGGATCCGCCAGCGCCGACCGCGGGGGCCGCGTCGGCCCGTGCTCCGTTGGCCCATCAGCAGCACTGTTCAGCGGACATGCCGGCCCCGGTATGTTCACGAGCGTACCGCCGCGCCGTGCACGCAGCTTGCCTATTCCTCGAATATTCGAGCGCCGATCGCGCGCGAGTGCCGGAGGTTCCGGCAAGCGTCGCGCGCGCGTTGGTTGTACGATGCCCTCGTGCCGCCCGCGCCTCGTCCCGCGTCCGATCACGCGCCGCGCCGGCCGCCGGCGCGACCGTCGCTGCGCGATCTCAGCCTCGCCGCGCCCGGCACGCTGGCTCTGCGGAGGCTGGCGCACCTCATCGCGCGCGACGCCCCGCACGACGGCGTATTTCCGCTGCGGTTGCCCGGCACCTATGCGCTGCGCCGCGGGCGGATCACGTCCGAGCCGGTTCATTCGACGCTCGGGCCGTCGCTCTGCATCGTGGCGCAGGGCGCGAAGATCATGATGCTCGGCCGCGAAGTCCTCGAGTACGACCCCTCGCGTCTGCTCGTCTTCACCGTGGATCTGCCGGTCTCGGGCCAGGTGACGCGCGCCAGCTGCAGCGCTCCGTGGCCACGGCCTGGCGCGGGTCCGGCGCCCAGG
>CALFMR010000435.1 GCA_937880585.1 uncultured Acidobacteriota bacterium | reverse complement strand
TCTTCGTCGGCGTGCTGGCGGGTATGCCGCTCGTGAAGATCGCGGACTCGATCCAGGCGGGCTTCGGCGGCACGCTGGGCTTCGTCGGCATCGTGCTCGGACTCGGCACGGTGCTCGGCAAACTGCTCGAAGAGTCTGGCGGAGCCGAGCGCATCGCGCGGACGCTCATCGCGGCCTTCGGTCCGACGCGCGTCCAGTGGGCGATGTACGCGGTCGCCTTCATCGTCGGCATCCCGATGTTCTTCCAGGTCGGGTTCGTGCTGCTGATTCCGCTCGTCTACACGGTGACGAAGGAGTTCGGCGTCCCGGCGCTGCGCGTGGGACTCGCGATGCTGGCGGGCCTGTCGGTCGTGCACGGCGTTCTGCCGCCGCATCCGGCCGCGCTCGCGGTCGTCGCGATTTTCCACGCCGACATCGGGCGCACGATCATCTACGGCATCCTGGTCGGCGTGCCCTCGTCGATGATCGCCGGTCCGATCTTCGCGACCTGGATCGCGCCGAAGTTCAAGGGGTTCACCGACACGAAGATGATCGAGATGGCCGAAGGCACGCCGAAGCCGGCCACGCCGCCGGGGTTCGTCATCTCGCTCTTCACGATCATGCTGCCGGTGATCCTGCTCGTGTTCGCGACCTACGCGGACCTGTATCTCGACCCGTCGACGTCGCTCTACGCGGTGTTCAAGTTCATCGGCAACCCGATCACGGCGCTCCTCATCGCGTGTCTCGTGGCGTGCTACACGTTCGGGCTGGCGGTCGGCATGAGCCCGGCGAAGATTCTCAAGCACTCGGACACGTCGTTCATGCTCATCGCGAGCATCCTGCTGATCATCGGCGCCGGCGGCGCGTTCAGCCGCGTGCTCATCGACAGCGGCGCGGGCACCGACATCGCGAACCGCGCGCAGGCGCTGCACGTCGACCCGCTCATCTTCGGCTGGATCGTGTCGACGCTCATTCGCGTCGCCACCGGCTCGGCGACCGTCGCCATGACGACGGCGGGCGGCATCGTGGCGCCGCTGGTCATTCAGGCGGGCGTGAGTCCGGAGTTGATGGTCGTCGCCGTCGGCGGCGGCGCGCTCATGCTGTCGCACGTGAACGACGCGGGGTTCTGGATGATCAAGGAATACTTCGGCCTGTCGCTGAAGCTGACGTTCCAGACCTGGACCGTGCTCGAGACGATCCTCGGCACGTCAGTGCTGGTGTTCACGCTGCTGCTCGAGTGGGCGTTGCGGCTGCGGTGAACGGGCGCGTCAGTCCAGGTCGAAGTCGCGGCTGGGCTTGGTGATCGGTTCGTCGCGCGCCTGCTTCAGCGCTTCCTCGAAGCGCTTCGACAGCGCGTCGCCGCGCGTGCGCTCGGACTGGACCGACGCCTCGAAGAGCGATTCGCGCCGCGCCTTCTCGTCCGCCAGGATGCGGTGCGCTTCGTCGAGCGACGGCTTGTCGGCGCGCTCGGGTGCCACGTGCCGCACGACGCGCCGCAGGCCCGCGTCGACGACGAGCGTGGCGTGGCAGCACGGACAGGTCACTTCGTATTCGGTCGGCAGTTTCGCCACGGTTCCCTCCCGCGCTCGTCCGGCCGCCGGCCGGCCGGCGGTCCAGACGTTATGATACGCACATGAACGCGATCCGCGGATCGGCCGGGCGTCTCGTCGAACGTCGTGGCTGACAGTCCGCGCCATGCCGCGGGCGGACGAACGGTCGACCTGCGGGTGGCGACCTACAACATCCACCGGTCGCGCGGCCTCGATCGCCGCACGCGGCCCGAGCGCATCGCCGCCGTCCTCGCGACCATCGATCCGGACATCGTCGCCCTGCAGGAAGTCGTCGGCCCGGGTCTCGCCGGGCCCGGCCATGCCGAACAGCTCGGCGCCGCGCTCGGGATGGGCTGGGTCATGGCGCCGACGCGCGAGCTCGGCCGGCACCAGTTCGGCAATGTCGTCCTGAGCCGCTATCCCATCCGCGAGCACGCGCAGATCGATCTGTCGTGGAAGACGTGCGAGCCGCGCGGCAGTCAGCGTGTGGCGATCGACCTCGGCAGCGAGACGTGCCTGCAGGTGTACAACGTCCACCTCGGCACGGCGCTCCTCGAACGGCGCTACCAGGCGCCGCGGCTCGCGTCCTGGATCCAGGACCGGCGCGTGGCCAGCCCGAAAATTGTCCTGGGCGATTTCAACGAGTGGGGACGCGGGCTCGTGGCCGACGTCCTGGCCGAAGGCATGGAGAGCGTCGATCTCTATCCGCACCTCAAGCGCCGGCGGACGTATCCGGGATTTTTCCCGCTGCTCCACCTCGACCACATCTACTACCTGGGCGACATCGAGATCCGCCGTGTGCAGCTGCCGCGGACGCGGCTTGCGCTCGTCGCCTCGGATCACCTGCCGCTCGTCGCCGACGTGCGGATCCGGCTCTGAGCCGGCGGCGAGATCTAGCTTTCTTCGTAGTCGGACTGGAGAACGGGCAGAAGGCGCGTCGACGGACGCAGGGCCTCGCGGTGATCGAAGACCGGCGAACCCGCCACGTGGATGGACATGAGGCACCCGTCCGCCTTCCGTTCGACGAGCACGGTGACGGGACTGCCCTCGACGCCGGCGCGGAACGTCACGCGGCAGCCGCAGGCGAGCGTGGCGAGGATGGGAGCGGTCGGTTCAGGCACGATAGGTCACGTTCCTCAGTATGACGGCGGCAGCATCGCCTGGATCTGGGATTCGAACCACTCCTTCGGATGGATGCCTTCGGCCTTGGTCAGGATCGTGCCGTCCGGACGGATGAGCCACGAGACGGGCACGACCATCTGCGCTTCGTAGGCCGCGATGAGATCGTCGTGGCCGTTGCCGACGAGCATCGGATAGTCGACATGATACTCGGCCGCGAACTTGCGGATCGCGTCCGGCGCGTCGTCGACCGACACGCCGACGACGACGAAGCCGCGATCGCGGTACTTGGCGGCGAGGTCGACGAACCAGGGAATCTCCGCCTTGCACGGCGGGCACCAGGTCGCCCAGAAGTTGATCAGGATCGGATGGCCCTTGAAATCCGCGAGCCGGACGGTCTTGCCGTTCATGTCCTGGACCGAGAAGTCCAGGTTGGCCACGTGCGCGTTGGTGGCGTCCGACCCGTGGCACGCCATGAGCAGCCCGGCCACGGCGGCGGCGAGGGCCCATCTCACGATCCATTCCCGGCGTCCAACGGTCATGCGTGTGTGGCGGTCCGCCGCGCGGCCCGCTCCCTCACATTACTACACTCGTCGCCGCGGCGTCCGGCGTCCCCTCGTGCGGCGGATGGCTGTCCTCGTCGGGTCACGCGTCGCGACGACGTACGAACTGTGACGGCCGGGGCCGGCCTCGGTCGTCGGGCACACACTTTGCTCGGGCACGGGCACGTTGCCGGCCACGGACAGTGCAGAGGCGGCCGCCGGACGGCCGACCGCCGGGTGCTAAGATGCCCGGGACGCACGTGCTGATGGAGAACTACCTGCCGGAGATTCTTGCGCAAC
>CALFMR010000434.1 GCA_937880585.1 uncultured Acidobacteriota bacterium | reverse complement strand
CAGCTCGTTCACTCCCGTTCCGTCACCGCGCGCCCGAGGCCGCGGTCATGCACCCGGCGGGAAACGCGGGCGCCGCCCAGGCGTCGACTACCTCGCGCACCCACATGCCCTCGTCACACCACAGATTGTAGGCCCGGCCGGCGACGAAAATGACGCTCACGGCCGGCCGATGGAGGTGTACTCGAAGCCGCGCTCGCGGATCTGCGCCGGGTCGTACAGATTGCGTCCGTCGAAGATGACCGGCTGCCGCATCAGCCGCTTCATCCGCGCGAAGTCCGGCTCGCGGAAGTCGTTCCACTCCGTCACGATGACGAGCGCGTCGGCGCCCGTGAGCGCGTCGTAGGCGTGCCGCGCGTAGGTGATGCGCGACTTGAACAGGCGCTTGGCGACCTCGTGCGCCTCCGGATCGTAGGCTCGCACCTTCGCGCCGCGCGCAAGCAGGCCTTCGACGATCGGCACGGCCGGCGCCTCGCGCATGTCGTCGGTCCGCGGCTTGAACGCGAGTCCCCACACGGCCACGGTCCGTCCCTTCAACCGCTTGCCGAAGTGTTCGTCCAGCCGCTCGAGCAGGCGAATCTTCTGGCGCTCGTTGACGGTTTCGACCGCCTCGAGGATCCGGAAGCGGTACCGCTTCTCGGACGAGAACTTGACGATGGCCTTCACGTCCTTCGGAAAGCAGCTTCCGCCGTAGCCGACGCCCGGAAAGAGGAACGCGGATCCGATGCGGCGGTCGGCCGCGACGGCCTGACGCACTTGGTCGACGTCCGCGCCGAAGCGTTCGCAGACGTTCGCAACCTCGTTCATGAACGAGATGCGCGTCGCCAGCATCGCGTTCGCCGCGTACTTGCAGAGCTCGGCACTCGCCGGATCCATCACCATGATAGGCGCGCCGGTCCGCGTGAACGGGCGATAGAGCTCGCGCATCAGCTCGGCCGCGTCGGGGTCGTTCGTGCCGATGACGACGCGATCCGGCTTGAGGAAGTCGTCGACCGCGGCGCCCTGCTTCAGGAACTCCGGATTGCTCACGATGCTGAACGGCTGCGACGTCACGGCCGCGATCGTGTCGTGGACGAGCGCCGACGTGCCGACCGGCACGGTGCTCTTGTCGACGATGACGGTCGGGCCGCTGAGGGCCTGGCCAATCTCGCGCGCCGCGGCCAGCACGTGCTGCAGATCGGCCGAGCCGTCCTCGCTCGTGGGCGTCCCGACCGCGATGAAGACGACGGCCGCGCCGCGCACGGCCTCCGGCAACTTCGTCGTGAACGTCAGCCGGCCTTCCTCGCGATTGCGGCGGACGAGCTCTTCGAGCCCCGGCTCGTAGATGGGAATCCGGCCGCGCTTGAGCATCCGGATCTTCGCCGCGTCGCGGTCCACGCAGATGACGTCGTTGCCGGTCGCCGCGAAGCAGGCGCCCACGACCAATCCCACATACCCCGTGCCGATGACCCCAATCCTCATGAATGGCGCTGCCTCCGCGGCGAAAACTCCTCACCGTAGCACGCGCGAAAAACTACTGTCAATCACTTGATAGATAAGGAGTTGCGGCCACAGGACGTGCAACCACGCGCACGCGTGATAGCATCCGCCGAGTCTCCCGCCGTGCGGATCCTGCTCGACTACCGACCCGCGCTTCGCCAGCGGACCGGCGTCGGCGAATACGTCCACGAGGTCGCCCGCGCGTTGGTCGCCACGGCACCTGCCGACGAGTCCCTGCTCCTCTTCTCGTCGTCGTGGAAGGATCGCCTCGCTCCGGACGTCGTGCCGGGCGCGATGGCCGTCGATCGCCGCGTCCCCGTTCGTGCGCTCAACTGGCTTTGGCACCGGACGGGCTGGCCGCCGGCCGAGCGCGTTGCGCGCACGCCGCTCGACGTGACGCACTCCGCGCACCCGCTCATCCTGCCCGCTCGCGACGCCGCGCGCGTCGTCACGATCCACGACCTGGACTTTCTCGATCACCCGGAGCGGACCGCGCGCGAGATTCGGCGCGACTACCCGGCGCTCGTCGCCGAGCACGCCCAGCGCGCCGACCGCGTGATTGTCGTCTCACGGCACACGGCGCGTGAGGTCGAACGCCGGCTCGGGGTGTCGTCCGCGAAGATCTCGATCTGCTCGCCGGGCGCGCCCGACTGGCCGCGGCGCGACTCGGAGCCCGCGTCGGATCGGTGCCTGCTGTTTCTCGGCACGCTCGACGCGCGCAAGAACCTCGGCACGCTGCTCGATGCCTACGAACAGATCCTGACGCGCCGACCGGATGCTCCGCCGCTCGTGCTGGCCGGGGGCCTCACGGCCGACGCGGCGCCCCTCATCGCACGTGCCCGCCGCGCGCCGCTCGCCGGGCACGTCGAAATCCCTGGCTACGTCGATCCGGCCGCGCGCACGGCGCTCTTCGCGCGCGCGCTCGTATTCGTGCTGCCGTCATATATGGAAGGCTTCGGCATGCCCGCGGTCGAGGCGATGGTCAGCGGCGTGCCAGTCGTGGCGGCCAATCGCGGCGCGCTGCCGGAGGTCGTCGGCGAGGCCGGATGCCTCGTCGATCCGGACGATCCAACCGCGATGGCGCATGCCATCGAGATGCTCCTCGACAACCCGGCCATGCGCCAACAGCTCAGTGATGCGGGGGTCGTCCAGGCACGACAGTTTTCATGGGCAACCACAGCAATGCGGCTGCGTGACGCCTGGACGATGGCCGTCGCGCACCGGCGAGAGCGGTCGCCACGATGAGCGGACCGGGCTTGCATATCGGGGTCGACGGCCGCGAACTTCTGGGCCGGCCCACGGGCGTGGGGCGCTATCTCGCTGAGATCCTCGGCGCGTGGATCGGCGATCCGACGTGGCCACACCGATTGACCATCTTCGTTCCATCGTCGCCCGGCGACGACCTTCGCGCGCGCTTTCCGAATGTCGACTGGCATGTTGTCGCGTCGACGTCGACGGGCACGAGATGGGAGCAGATGCGGCTGCCCCGCGCCATTACTCGTGCGGGCGTCGATGTCTTCTTCGCCGCCGGCTACACCGCGCCGCTCCGTCTCGCCTGCCCATTCGTCGTCGCGATCTATGACGTCTCGTTCTTCGCGCATCCGGAATGGTTCGGCTGGCGCGAAGGCCTGCGTCGTCGCTGGATCACCCGGTCGGCCGCGCGACGTGCGCGGCGCGTGGTGACGATCTCCGAGTTCTCCGCTCGCGAGATCGTGCGCTGGATTGGCATCCGGCGCGACGCGATCGCGATCGCGCCACCGGGTGCGCCGCCATTGGTCGACGACGGCGATGCGGGCCCACGCGAGCCGATCGTCCTGTTCGTCGGATCGCTCTTCAACCGGCGGCGGATTCCCGATCTCATCTCGGCCTTCGCCGCGGCCGCGGGTGACGTGCCGAACGCGCGGCTCGTGCTCGCGGGCGACAACCGCACGAGTCCACGCATCGATCCACGTGCCCTCGCGTCGACGACGGGCGTCGGCGATCGCGTGGAGTGGCGCGCCTACGTCACTGACGCGGAACTTGCCGAGCTCTACGGCCGGGCGCGAGTGTTTGCCTTCCTCTCGGACTACGAAGGCTTCGCGATGACGCCCATGGAGGCGCTCGCGCGCGGCGTCGCGCCAGCGCTGCTCGATACGCCCGTTGCGCGCGAGGTATATGAGGGTGCCGCCATGTTTGTCCCGGACGACCCGGCGGCAATTGGTGCGGCCCTGCGCACGCTGCTCATTGACGACACGGCGCGGCGTCGGCTCGTCGAAGCCGGCCGCGAACGGTTGCGGGCGTTTTCATGGCGTCAGGCCGCGGCCACGATCCGCACGGCGCTCGAGGAGGCCGTCCGCTCGTGACGCCGGCGGTCGACGTCGTCATCGTCAGCTACAACACGCGCGACGACCTCGACGCGTGCCTTGCGTCGATCGAGGCGGCACCGCCCGCCGCGCTCGGTGCGATTTTCGTCGTCGACAACGCGTCGGCCGACGGCACTCCGGCACATGTCCGCGAGCGCCGGCCGCGTGTCCGCCTCATCGCGCTCGACCGCAACGTCGGATTCGCCGCCGCGAACAACATCGCCATCCGCGAGTCGACGGCGCCGCTCGTGCTCCTGCTCAACAGCGACACGATCGTGCCCGCCGGCGCGATCGACGCGCTCGTCACGCGGCGCGAAGCCACTGGGGCGACGGTCATCGGTCCGCGGCTCGTCGACGGACGCGGACGACCGGAAGTGTCATTCGGTCCGATGCTCACGCCCCTGGCCGAAGCCGTCCAGCGGCTGCGCGTCCGCGCGGCGGCCAGCGAAGGGGCCCTGGCGCGACGGTATGTCGAGCGCCTCGTCTCGCGCGAACGAACGGTGGACTGGGTGAGCGGCGCGGCCCTGCTCGTTGCGCGCGACCCGGCGATCGCCGCCGGATTACTCGACGAGCGTTATTTCCTGTACGAAGAGGACGTCGACTTCTGCGCCAGCATTCGTGCGCATGGCGGCCGCGTCGTGTTCACGCCACGCGTCGACATCGTGCACCTGCGGGGGCGATCGGTGGCCCGCGCCACGCCGGACAGCCACGCCTTGTACGACCGCGCCCACGTCACGTTTTACGAGAAACACGCCCCGCGCTGGGCGCCATGGCTGCGCCGCTGGCTCGCAGTTCGCGGCCGCACCGTCCGATAGAATCGGGGAACGGCCCCGTGCGCATCGCCATCGACGCCCGCAAGCTCCACGACTACGGGATTGGCACCTATGTGCGCAATCTCGTGCACACCCTTGCACGACAGGGCGGCACCGATACCTACGTGCTGCTGTGCCGCGAGAGTGACGTGC
This sequence comes from uncultured Acidobacteriota bacterium, assembly GCA_937880585.1. Lineage (GTDB taxonomy): Bacteria > Acidobacteriota > Vicinamibacteria > Vicinamibacterales > SCN-69-37 > CALFMR01. The sequence continues at coordinate 5,501 of CALFMR010000434.1, read as the reverse complement.
CGTTCGTCCGCGCCTTGGGCCCGCAGTTCGAGCCGCTGCCCGAGGAGGCCGCAAACTACTCCGTCCGCGAACAGGTCAGCGTTCCGGTGACCCTCCGGCGCGCGCATGTCGATCTCTTTCACGCACCGCACTATGTCGTTCCGCCCCTGACCCGCTGTCCGTACGTCGTTACGATCCACGACTGCATCCACCTGCGGTTCCCACAGTACCTGCCGAACCGCGCGGCACATCTTTACGCGCGGACGATGATGTGGACGTCCGCCCGGCGGGCGCGACGCGTGCTGACCGTGTCGCAGGCGTCCAAGGACGACATCCTGCACTATCTGCACGTACCGGCCGAACGGGTCGAGGTCGTGCCCAACGGCCTCGACGAACGCTTCGCGACGCCGCCGACGCCCGAGGACATGGCACGTGTCCGCGAGCGCTTTCAGCTCACCGAGCCATTCGTCCTGTATGCCGGCAACATCAAACCGCACAAGAACGTCGATCGGCTGATCGAGGCGTATGCCATCCTGCGGCGCCAGGGCATCACGGGCACGAAGCTGCTCATCATCGGTGACGAGCTGTCGAAGTATCCGAACCTGCGCCGGCTCGTGCATCGGTTCCAACTCCACCAGCACGTGCGGTTCTTCGGCTTCGTCCCCGACGCGACGCTGGCGGCGCTCTACCGGCTCGCGTCGGTCTTCGTCTTCCCCTCGCTCTACGAAGGCTTCGGGTTGCCGCCGCTCGAGGCGATGGCCGCCGGCGCGCCGGTCGTGACGTCGAACGTGTCATCCCTCCCCGAAGTCGTCGGCGACGCCGCACTCCTCATTGACCCGCTGGACGCGGGCGCCATCGCAAGCGCCATGGCGCGCGTGCTGTCCGAGCCGGACCTGCGGGCCGATCTCATCCGTCGCGGCCACGAGCGCGCGAAGCTGTTTTCGTGGGACCGGACGGTCACGCGGATCCGCGCCATCTACGCCGAACTCGGGGCTCAGGGTCATGACTGATACCCGCATGACGACCGTGCCATTCGAGACGCCGCTGCGCGTCGCGCTCGTCCATGACTGGCTGACCGGCATGCGCGGCGGCGAGCGTGTCCTCGAGTCGCTCTGCCGGCTGTTCCCCGCCGCTGACGTGCTGACGCTCGTGCATGCGCGCGGCGCGGTCTCTCGAACCATCGAGGCGCACCGTGTCCGCACGTCGGCCATCCAGCATCTGCCGCGCGCGACGCGTCTCTATCGCCGTTACCTGCCGCTCTTCCCCGCCGCGATCGAAGGCTTCGATCTCGACGACGTGGATGTAGTCATTTCGACGAGCCACTGCGCGGCCAAAGCCGTCGTCCCGACCGGCCGCGCGCTGCACGTCTGTTACTGCCACTCGCCGATGCGGTACGCCTGGGATCAGTTCGACGCATACTTCGGCCGCGACCGGCTCGGCCCGCTGCGGCACTGGGCCGCGCGCGCGACCATGGCGTGGCTCGCGCGCTGGGATCGGGCGACGGCGACACGCGTCGATCGGTTCATCGCGAACTCCGCGTTCGTTGCGGGCCGGATCGCGCGGTACTATAATCGGACGGCCGTCGTGCTCCATCCGCCCGTAGACGTGGATTTCTTCACGCCAGGCGCGGGCGCACCGCGCCCCTACTTCCTCGGGGTTTCCGCCCTCGTGCCCTACAAACGCATCGAGGTGGCGATTGCCGCCGCCAGCCGGCTGGGCGTGCCGCTGATCGTCGTCGGCAGCGGCCCGGATCTCCCGCGGCTCCGCGCAATGGCCGGTCCGACCGTCGAGTTCGCCGGCTCGCCGAGCGACGAGGCCGTGCGCGAGTTGTATCGCGGCGCGCAGGCACTCGTACTGCCGGCCGAAGAGGACTTCGGCATCGCGCCGGTCGAGGCGATGGCGTGCGGACGACCGGTCGTCGCGCTGGGACGTGGCGGCGCGGCCGAAACCGTGCGGCCGGGCGTGACCGGCTGGCTGGTCGACACGCCGTCGGCCGAGGCCTTCGCCGACGCGATGGACGAGGCCCGCCGCCGGCCGCTCGATCCGGGGCCAATCGTCGCGCACGCGCGGACGTTTTCGACCGAGCGCTTCGAAGCCGGATTCCGTTCGCTCGTCACCGCGGCCCTGGCAGCGGCCCATCCGTGCTGAGACGACACAACCGCCTGCTCGTCGCGCTGTACGTCCTCGCCGACGTCATCTCGGCCGGCGCGGCGTTCCTCATCGCCTATCTCATCCGGTTCGAGAGCGGCCTCATCCCGGTGTGGGAAGGCGTGCCGCCGTTCTCGCACTACCTGACGCTCGCGCCGTTCGTCGCGTTGTCGGTGCCGATCGCGTTTCACGTGCAGCGGCTCTATCGGCTGCGGCGCGGCCGCACGCGCGTCGACGACTTCTTCGCCGTGCTCGTGGGCACGATCCTCGCCGTGCTCCTGGCCGGCGGCAGCATTCTGTACTTCCGCACCTACTACCTGTCGAACGCGCTGAAGCAACAGGGCGTCTACGAGATCTCGCAGCTCGTCTGGGGCCTGTTCCTCGTGCTGAACGTGTTCTTCACGTACGTCTCGCGCGAAACCGTACGCGACGTTCTCTCGCGCCGCTGGCGCGCGGGCATCGGCCTCAAGCGCGTGCTGGTCGTCGGCGTCGGCGATCTCGGACGGATGGTCGCCGATCGCATCCTCGAGCACAGCGAGCTCGGCTTCCGGCTCATCGGCTTCGTCGACGATCGCGCGGCCGGCGCCGACACGATCGGCTATCGTGGACTCCCGCTGCTCGGCACCGTCGCCGATGTCGCCGAGGTCGCGACGCGCGAGAAGATCGACGAGATCTACGTCGCGCTGCCCATCGAAGAGCATCTGAAGACGCTCGGCGTCGTCGAGTTCTCGACGCGCGAGTGCATCGACGTCCACGTCGTGCCGGATCTCCTGCAGTTCATCACGCTGCGCGCGCGGCTCGAGGACCTCGACGGCCTGCCGCTCATCAGCGTCAACGACGTGCCGCTCCGCGGCGTGAACACCCTGCTCAAGCGCACGGTCGACATCGCGCTGTCCGCCGCCGTCGTCGCGGTCGGCGTGATCCCGGCGTTCGTCCTCGGCTGGCTCATCAAACGGACGTCGCCCGGCCCGATCTTCTACAAGCAGGTCCGGATGGGCCTCGACGGCAAGGCGTTCGTCGTCTACAAGTTCCGATCGATGCCCGTCGACGCCGAGGATGCGAGCGGTCCGGTCTGGGCGCGCGAGGACGACCCGCGCGCGACGTCGATCGGCCGGTGGCTGCGGCGGCATGACTTCGACGAGCTGCCGCAGTTCTGGAACGTGCTCAAGGGCGACATGTCGATCGTCGGCCCGCGTCCGGAACGCCCGTTCTTCGTCGAGCAGTTCAAGTACCAGATCCCGCAGTACATGCTGCGCCACAAGGTGAAGTCCGGCATCACGGGCTGGGCGCAGGTCAACGGGTGGCGCGGCAACACGTCGCTCGAAAAACGCATCGAGTTCGATCTCTACTACATCGAGAACTGGTCGCTCGCGCTCGACTTCAAGATCATGTGGCTCACGATCCTGCGTGGGTTGCACCGCCTCGCCTGAGCCCACTCATGAGAATCGTCATCACCGGCGCCGCCGGCTTCATCGGGTCGCACCTGTCGGAAACCCTGCTCGACCGCGGGCATTCGGTCGTCGGCATCGACAACCTGCTCACGGGGGACATCGCCAACGTCGCGCATCTGACGGGCCGCGACTTCGTGTTCCTGAAGCACAACGTCACCAACTACATCTCGGTGGACGGTCCGGTCGACGTCGTCTTTCACTGGGCGAGCCCGGCGAGCCCGGTCGACTACCTCGAATGGCCGATTCCGACGCTGAAAGTCGGCGCGCTCGGCACGCACAACGCGCTCGGCCTCGCCAAGGCCAAACGCGCGCGCTTCGTGCTGGCGTCGACGTCAGAGGTCTACGGCGACCCGCTCGAGCATCCGCAGACGGAGAGCTACTGGGGCAACGTCAACCCGATCGGCCCGCGCGGCGTGTACGACGAAGCGAAGCGCTTCGCCGAGGCGATCACGGTCGCCTATCATCGCTATCATGGCGTCGATACGAAGATCGTCCGCATCTTCAACACCTACGGACCGCGCATGCGGATCAACGACGGCCGTGCGGTACCGACCTTCATCGCGCAGGCGCTCCGCGGTGAGGATCTGACGATCTTCGGCAGCGGCGCCCAGACGCGCAGCTTCTGCTACATCACGGATCTCGTCGACGGCATCCTGCGGCTGATGGACTCGTCGACCAACGACCCGGTCAACATCGGCAACCCGCACGAGATGTCGATTGAGGAGATGGCGCGGCTCATCATCCAGATGACCGGCACGTCGAGCCGCATCACCTTCAAGCCGCTGCCCACCGACGACCCGAAAGTCCGCCAGCCCGACATCACGCGCGCGCGCACGCTGCTCGGTTGGGAGCCGAAGGTCGCCCTCGAAGAAGGCCTCGGCTCGACGATCGACTACTTCAAGAAGAAGATGGCGGCAGGGGCGTAGAAACCCGAACTTCGAGCGTGGCGTCGCTCAGCTTCTGGCTTCTGGCTTCGAACTTCTGACGTCGGAACGCTCGTCGTCGCCGGCGGCGAAGCCGCGCGCGACGCGGGCGACGTACTGCGACGCGGAGACGAGCGTCAGAATCAGCGACGCGTACACGGCAACCGTGACAATGACGAGCACTTCGCCGCGATAGTTGGCGTAGAGCATCACCACGCCCGTCAACACGTACACGACCGTCGTCAGTTTTCCGAGCATCGTCGGCCGAAACGTCCGGCGCGCCACCGCGAGATTGACGACGGCGACGGTGAGCACGATCGCGATGTCGCGGCTGAGGACGAGCACGGTCAGCCAGAGCGGCATGCGCACCGTCTGTCCCAATCCAGGAATCGTCAGGACGACGAACATCGTCGCGACGAGCAGCTTGTCGGCCATCGGGTCGAGCCACGCGCCGAGCGCCGTCTGCTGCCCCGTGCGCCGCGCGATCATCCCGTCGAAGGCGTCGGTGACGCCCGCGACCGCGAAGGTGACGAGCGCCCAGCCCGGCAGCCGGTACAGCATGAACAGCGCGAATACCGGCACGAGGATGAGGCGCACCAGCGTGAGCTGATTGGCGGCAGTCAACACGGCCATGGCCATCTCGACTAATGGCCCGCGAGCTGTTCGATGCGGGCGATCGCGGTGCTGAGATCCTGCCCCGTCGCGGGGCGCGTCGGATAGAACCGGCCGTCCGCGTCGGCCGTCATCGCGCCGGACGCCACGGCGAGTGCGGCCGCGCGATAGAAGACGTTGCCCGACGGCAGGTCGGCCAGCCGCGGACGCGCAGCCTTCCATTTCGTGAGATCCGCCGGCCGGCTCGCGGCCGCCAGGTCCAGGAGATGCGAGACGACCTGCGCCAGATCGTTGCGACGCACCGTGGCGTTCGGCTGGAAGGGGTGATTCGCGTAGACGTCCATCACCCCCGCGCGCGTCACCGGAAGAATCCACGGCGCCGCCCAAT